>USDE01000216.1 GCA_900553345.1 uncultured Collinsella sp. | reverse complement strand
ATGTACTTGTAGCTGTGGCGCAGGCCGCCCACACATATCGTTCCACGCGCAGTTTCGCAGCGAGCGAAGCGAAGCGAGAATGTTTGAGCATGGAATGATATGTGTGGGCGGCCTGCGCCACAGCGGACTTTAAGACGCTAGCGGATATGCGCAGGTTTTTCGCCCCAGTAGAAGCGGCAGAAGGCTCGTTTGCGCTTTTGGGGCTTGCCCGTAAGCTCCATGGTTGCGATGGCGATGTCCTCGGCTGCGCGTGGACGGCGCAGTACTTCGCCATTGATGAGTAGTGCCTTGAGCGACTCGGGATGATCGTGGAGATGGCGAAGCGTCACGATGAGCTCGCGTGCGGTGGTGACATGCATGCTGGCACCCATGCCGGTGAGCATGGTGGTGTTGGCCTTTTCCTGGCCATATGACTTGCCCAGCAGAATCATAGGCAGGTGTGCGCACAGGCATTCGGTAACAGTGAGTCCGCCAGATTTGAGGATTGCCAGGTCACAGCCGTGCATAAGCGCTGCCATGTCATCGACGTAGTCAAGAACCGTGACGTTCTCGAGTTTCATGGCATCGAAAAGCGTTTTGAGACGGGTGGCATATTCGGCATCCTTGCCCGGCAAAAAGACAAAGTGCATGTCCTCGAAGCTGCGCAGGAAGGGGAGGGTGCGGTCCATCTCCGCGCGAAAGCGAACGTACGGTTGAGGCAAACTTGCGCCGGCCATCACCAGCACAACGAGCTTGTCTGTGGGGAGATTGAACTTCTCGAGTTCTTCCTCGCGGTTGTAGTCCGTATCAAACCCGGCGCGAATGGGGATGCCCGTAATGCGGATCTTTGCCTCGGGAACCTTACGGGGTCGGAGTGTTTCGGCCATAAACTCGTTTGCCACGCAGAACAGGTCGGTGTCCTTATGGGGCCACCAACCCTCGACTTCGTAATCGGTCGGTACGCAAATGACGGGATAGTCGATGCCCGTAATGACGCGCGCGCCGACGGCGACGTTGGCTGCCGTGATATGTGTGGCTACCACGGCAATGGGCCTGCGAGTTCGAACGTAATCGTTAAATGCGGGGAACATGATGCGCGACCATGCCGTGCCACCGCCCCAAAGCAGGTGTCCGGTAAGGGTATAACGCCAGGTCAAGTCATAGATTGGGCGCGTGGCGCCGGTAAACGAGGCGGCCGTTTTGTTGCCGTCGAATTTTATGCGTCCAAAATCAAGGATATCGAGCACTTCAATCTCAACATCCTCGGGGATGCCATTGGTGCCGCGGATGTGGTCGAATGCCTGCGCAATCGCATTTGCGGCGGCCTTGTGGCCCGAGCCGACCGAGGCGTGCACGATAGTCACGAGAGGTTTTTGTTGAGCCAAGAGCGTGGTTTGTTCCGATTGGGGAGTGCTGTGCGTGAGCAGGGGAGCGTCGTCGCTCGTCTGCGTCTGATCCATCGATATCTCCCCTTCATCTTTGTTTCACAGAGAACCATTGTAGTGTATGAGTGTCACGTTCGCATAAATTTGGGTATGAGCGCAAAGAACGCCAATCTTTCGACAGGAGGTCTTCTTCATGACTACTCATCAGCCGATCGATGTTGCGATTATCGGCGGCGGGCCTGCGGGCTATGCTGCAGCCATTTACGCGGCGCGCGCCAACCTAACGACGACCGTGATAGAGCAAGGCATGTCGGGAGGACAGATCGCCACAACCAATGAGGTCGAGAACTATCCGGGCATTCCGCTCTTGAGTGGCGCCGAACTCGGCGAGCGGTTTCAGCAACATGCAGAGGGCCTGGGAGCACAGGTTACATGGAGCATGGTTACGGGTATCGATTACGATGCGGATACGGCGCTGTTTACGGTGCATCACGATATGGGCGATACGCTGGCCTCGAGCGTTATCGCTTGCATGGGTGCCACGCCGCGATCTGCTGGTTTTGTTGGCGAGGATACGTATCGCGGTCGTGGCGTTTCTTATTGCGCGACGTGCGATGGCATGTTCTTTCGCGGTAAACAGGTCTTTGTCATCGGTGGCGGTAATGCTGCCTGCGAGGAAGCCCTGTTCTTGTCAGAAATCGCCAGCAGCGTGAGCATCGTCTTGCGCCGCGATCAGTTCCGTGCTCCCGATGGCGTAGTTCAAAAGGTGCTCGCAAAAGATAATATTTCAGTTAGGTACCAAACTAGTATTGTGGAACTTTCGGGCGAGGCCATGCCCACGACTATCACCTTTAAGGACAACGCTACGGGTGGCACTTATTCCGAGTCCTTTGATCCTGGTTCGTTTGGCATTTTTGTCTTTGCTGGCACGCAGCCCCATACCGAGCTTGTAGAGCATCTGGTAGATCTGGCGCCCGACGGCGGTATTGTGACCGACGAATCGATGGCCACCCGCACGCCTGGCTTATTTGCCGCCGGCGATATCCGCTCCAAGCGTTTACGTCAAGTTGTGACCGCCGTTTCGGACGGAGCCATAGCGGCTACCAGCGCATACGCTTTTCTACGCGGATAAGTACGATAATATATCTTATGTAAGGTTGCTATCTTTAAACAAAGTGGTTGGACGGTGCGTCAATGTGCTGTCCAACCACTTTTACTTAGCGGCAATGTGGTATGCAAAACTAGATTATCTAGAATACAATATAGTAAACGAACGGAGGCCTCTGATGAACCACGTCAAACATGTTATCCCGATGTCCGATACATCGGTCGGCATTAAGCCGGAGGATATTCAGCCGACGGTGCTGCCGGATGCATTTATTCAGTCCGATACGGTGCGTAAACTCAACGCGTTGAGCCTGCCGCGCTATGACCAGCTGCCTAACGTATCGCTCTATCGTGATCAGGTTATCGAATATGTTGCGCAGTGGATGGAGCCGCTTTCGATTTGTGTGGAGCAGCCCGTCATTACGCCATCGATGATCAATAACTACGTAAAGGTCGGCCTCGTTCCCGCTCCGGTTAAAAAGCAATATGGTCGCGAGCAGATTGCGCGTCTCATCTCCATTTGTATCTTTAAGCAGGTGCTGCCCATCGCAGCGGTTCAGGCACTCTTTAACATTCAGCGCCTGAGCTATGATGCACCGACCGCCTTTGATTATGTGATTGATCAGCTCGAGGCATCGATTCGCGCGGCTTTTTCCATTGAGCAGGTTCCTGTACCCGATACGGCTCATCAGGTCACACGCGAGTCGCTGCTCGTACGCAGCGCGGTATCGTCTTTTGTATCGAAGGCGTATCTAATGAGCTACCTAAAGTTCAACGGGTTTAATAGCTAGCCGACGTACAAGACGGGCGGGACAAAGAGTCATCAGACACTTTGTCCCGCCCGTGTTTTTGTTTAGTTGGATTTTATCGGCCCGAAGCAACGACCATGCCGTAGCCGATAATGAGCCCGTGCAT
>USDE01000215.1 GCA_900553345.1 uncultured Collinsella sp. | reverse complement strand
GTCGCGCTTGATTGACGAGCTCATCTATAATCTGGCAAGCAACGCCATCCGCTACAATCGACCCGGCGGTACGGTTACGCTGCAGTGCGGCACCAACGACGAAGGCCATCCGTTCCTTGCGGTCGCCGACACGGGAATCGGTATCGCGCCTGAAGAACAGGGCAAGGTATTTGAGCGGTTCTATCGCGTGGACAAGAGTAGGTCCAAGGCACGCGGCGGAACCGGTCTGGGGCTTGCCATTGTCAAGCATGCGGCCCTGTATCATCACGCCACGCTCGATCTGTCGAGCGAGTTGGGCGTGGGAACCACCATTACGGTGACGTTTCCCATACAGCAGGACGAGCCATTCGCATAGCGATACAACATAGATATTGATGTAGACGCCGCATTTGACTTTCGGGTGCGGCGTTGTTGTGCAATTTTACGATTGCTTCCGACATTTTTACAGGAGAGCCTGTTTCTTATGTATAGAGTTTGGTCTCGGTAAAAAGATGCGATAACATACGGACAGTTTTGTCAATCCGAACTGGGGAAATGAAAGGCAAGCTGCATGACCCTTCTCGAACTGTTCCAGCTGCTGAAGAAGCACCTTCAGCTGGTCATCGCCCTTCCGGTGGTCTGCGCGATCGCCATGGGCATCGTGTCCTTCGTTGCGATGGACAACACCTACACCGCGACGACGAGCATGTACATTCTCGCTAAGACCGACGATAGCGGTCAGATGAGCTACAACGATCTCTCGGCGAGCCAGATGCTTTCCAACGATATCGCCACGCTGCTGGATAGCGATAGCGTTAAGAGCGGCGCCGCCAAGGAACTGGGCCTCACCGATCTGGATGACTACAAGGTGTCTGTTTCCTCCGAGACCACCACGCGTGTCATTACGCTTTCGGTTACCGGCACCGATGCCAAGGAGACGGCTAAGGTCGCTAAGGCCATGGCCAGCTCGGTGAGCACGGTCGCTCAGAACGTCGGCGCTGCCCAGAGCATCAACGTTATCGACGAGGCTAAGACCCCCGAAGCCCCCAGCGGTCCCAAGCGTATGCTGTACGTTGCCGTCGCGTTCCTCGCGGGCATCTTTATCGCAGTTGCCTATGTCGTTTTGGCAGACATGCTCAACACCCGCATCCGCGGTGCAGAAGAGGCAGAAGAGCTCCTGGGTATTCCCGTTGTTGGCCGAATTCCGGCTATGAAAGGTGGTAAATAGGCATGGCTAAGGCAAAGAACACCGATAAGCTCGTTGTACAGAATGCCGCCAAGACCCTTCTGGCCAACATCCGCTTTGCGAGTGTGGACGACCCCATTCGCACCATCACCGTTACCTCCTCGATTCCCAACGAGGGCAAGTCTACGGTTTCCATTAACCTTGCTCAGGCAATCGCCACGAGCGGCAAGTCCGTGCTCCTGGTCGAGGCCGATATGCGCCGCAGGTCCCTTTCCGATATGCTCGGCGTTCGTTCGCGCGGCGGACTCTATGCGGTTCTTTCCGAGCAGATCTCCATTGACCAGGCAATTGTCGAGACGGGTCAGAAGAACTTCTACTTCCTCGATGCCGAGCCGCATATTCCCAATCCTGCCGACATCATCGTCTCTCACCGCTTTGCCAAGCTGGTAAAGGCACTGTCCGCCAAGTTCCAGTACGTCATCTTTGATGCTCCCCCGGTCGGCACTTTCATCGATGCTGCCGAGATCGCAAGTCTGACCGACGGTGCGCTTTTTGTCGTGCGTGAGGATTTCACCAAGCGCGAGGAGGCGCTCAACGCCATCGGTCAGCTTAAGAAGTCCGAGAAGGTCAAGCTCATCGGTACCGTTATGAACTACTGCGAGACCGAGACCAGCGAGTACTACTACTCCTACTACACCAAGGACGGTAAGAAGGTGAAGAAGGGCTCCGACGATCAGGGGACTTCCAAAAAGGGCATCTTCACCAACCGAGCAAACGTTTAGTTGATTAAGGCTGACCTATGCGTGACATTCATTGCCATATCTTGCCGGGTGTAGACGACGGCGCCGCCGATCTCGATGAGAGCTTGGCGATGCTCGAGGCTGCCAAGCGGGCCGGTGTAACCAGAATCGTTTGCACTCCTCACTGCCGTGATCCCTATTTTGATTACGACAAGATGTGGGATGCCTTTGAGCTGCTGCGTGATAACGCTGACGGTTTTCCGCTCCAGATGGGCTTCGAGGTCAACCATCGAAAGCTTGTTGAGCTTGGTATCGATGCTGCGGAGCACTTGCATTTCGATGGAACCAACGAGTTTCTGCTCGAGCTTTCGACGCATGCCGATGCGTATGCGTTTAGAGAGTACGAGAACACGATTTACGATTTGCAGTGCCGTGGTTACCAGGTGATTATCGCTCATCCTGAGCGCTATCGTGCGGTTCAAAAGGATGTAAGCGTGGCGGAGCGCCTGGTCGATATGGGCTGCAAGCTGCAGGCTTCGGCGGACTTTATTGCCGGCGGTCGCTTTGGTCGCGAGAAAAAGCCGGCACAGCGCCTGTTCGATCAGAACCTGTACAGCTTCATCGCGAGCGATGCCCATAACGTGGGTCATTACGACTGCCTGGCGAAGGCTCGCGCGAAGTTTAGCGTGCGTGGAGCCCATTTTCGCTAAAATCTGTCCCTAACGTTCGCATTGAATGAAGGGGCAGCCATGGATATCCAACTTAAGACGGGATGCTTTGATGACGCGGCGCTGGTGCGCCGCGTCATTTTTATGGACGAGCAAGGCTACGAGAATGAGTTCGACGCTATCGACGAGGATCCAAACTGCATTCATGTGACGCTCTATGCAGACGGCGAGCTTGCCGGTTGCTCGCGCGTGTTTCCCGAAGAGCTTGAGCGCGTGGCTGACGCAGAGGCCCCGGTGTTGCCGGCATGCGACATGGACGAAGGCGTTGCGGCGGGGGAGACCTACATTATGGGGCGCGTCGCCGTGCTGCCGGCTATGCGTCGTCGCGGACTGGCGAGTGCGATCGTCGAGGCCAGTGCTTCGTGTGCACGCGATGCCGGCGCTAAGCTTATTAAGCTGCATGCGCAGGAATACGTGTTGCCGCTCTATGCAAAGGCGGGCTACACGCAAATCGCCCCGGTAGATTACGAAGACGAGGGCCAGCCCCATGTCTGGATGGCCAAGCGCGTAGATGGCAGATAGGGACGTTCCTTTTCTGCCGGCAGTTGGGGACGCTCCTTGGCAATTGGCGCATCGGAGCGCTTAGACATACAGTTTTTCGATTCCGTATGTATATATGCGCGCTAATGGGTTATAAAATCTAAGTCTGAACATAGCAGGTCTGCGATTCGGCTCGGGCGACCGGGCCGTTTTTGCGGACGGGGGTAGCGCGAAAGGACTGCACATGCGTCAATTTAAGACCGAGAGCAAAAAAC
>USDE01000214.1 GCA_900553345.1 uncultured Collinsella sp. | reverse complement strand
CACATTCATCCGCACATGTGCGGATGAATGTGGGAGGTGTTCGGATGAAGTTGATAATCAAGGGTTCAAATCGACGCGCCAAAGAAATAAAAATTTCTCTAGCACGCGGCGAAAATCTTTGTTACTATAGTCGAGCTAACGGGTTGTGGCTCAGTTTGGTAGAGCACTGCGTTCGGGACGCAGGGGTCGCTGGTTCAAATCCAGTCAACCCGACCAGAGCATGAGGAGGGACCGCTTCTTGCGGTCCCTTTTTTTAGCTATTGTTGTGATACCGCGGCACCCGCGGTATACTCATTCGAGCTTGTCTCGCTGTATTGTGGAGGTCTACATGTTTGGACTGAGGGCTCCTGAGCTCATCATTATTCTCATCGTTGTCTTGATCATCTTCGGGCCTAAGAACCTGCCGAAGCTCGGCAAGTCTCTCGGCTCTACCGTCAAGAATATCCGCGAGGGTATGGAGGGCGACGATAAGGGCGAAACCAAGCAGGCCGAGGACGTTGTGGTCGAGGAGTCCAAGGAGGACAAGGAGATCGCAGAGCTCGAGGCCAAGCTCGCTGCTGCCAAGAAAAAGCAGGCAGAGGACAGCGACGCGGACGCAGAGTAGTCCCATCCCTTTGGGGTGAGCACCTGACCGGCTTGCCCGCAGGCTAGCCGGTCTTTTTCGTTTTGTTGACAGTTGATCGTTACATCATAGTTGGGGAGATATCCGTATGGACGCAAGCCAGATCGTACTGACCGCTGAGGGCCGCCAGAAGCTCGTCGAGGAGCTCGCTTGGCGTGAGGGCGATTACGCCAAGGAGATCGTCGAGGACATCAAGGAAGCCCGCGCGTTCGGCGACCTTTCGGAGAACTCCGAGTACGATGCCGCCAAGGACAAGCAGGCCCAGAATGCTGCTCGCATTGCCGAGATTCAGGCCATCCTCGCCAACGCTCAGGTTGCTGCCACCACGGGCGATCTGACCGTCTCCATCGGTTCCACCGTTTCTCTGATCGATCCCAACGGTGAGGTCATGGAAGTCACACTCGTCGGTACCACCGAGACCAACTCGCTCGAGCACAAGATCTCTAACGAGTCTCCGGTCGGTCACGCCATCATCGGTCACGGCGAGGGCGACTCCGTTGAGGTCGTTACGCCTTCTGGCAAGACCCGCGTCTACACCATCGCCAAGATCGCACGCTAGACCACGGTCCCGCGTAAAGGTATGTTTTCGCTCCCTGGGACCGAATCCTGGGGAGCGTTTTAGTTTGAGGAGCTAACTTATGGCAGAGAACCAGAACGTCGCCGATCAGGCCTCGACACTCAACGACGAGCGCGCCACGCGTCTGGCAAAGCGCGCCGCCCTGTTCGAGGCGGGCCAGAACCCCTATCCCGAGCACTCCGAGATCGAGGACTATGTCGTTGACATTGAGGCCAAATATGCCGATCTTGCCGATGGCGAGGATACTGAGGACGTCGTGAAGATCGGCGGCCGCGTGGTCGCCAAGCGTGGCCAGGGCAAGATCATGTTTATCGTCGTGCGCGACGCTACCGCCGAGATTCAGCTGTTCTGCCGTATTAACGACATGGACGAGGCGGCCTGGAGCACGCTTAAGGCCCTCGACTTGGGCGATATCCTGGGCGTGACCGGCGTGGTCGTGCGCACCAAGCGTGGCCAGCTTTCCGTCGCCCCCAAGAGCGCGACGCTGCTCTCCAAGGCCGTTCGCCCGCTGCCCGAGAAGTTCCATGGCCTCTCCGACAAGGAGACCCGCTATCGTCAGCGCTATGTCGACCTGATTGCCAACGACGATGTTCGCGAGACCTTCCGCAAGCGCTCGCAGATTCTCTCCACCTTCCGCCGCTTTATGGAGTCCGACGGCTACATGGAGGTTGAGACCCCCATTCTGCAGACTATCCAGGGTGGCGCTACGGCTAAGCCGTTCATCACGCACTTCAACGCGCTCGATCAAGAGTGCTACCTGCGCATTGCTACCGAGCTGCACCTCAAGCGCTGCATCGTCGGTGGCTTTGAGCGTGTCTTCGAGATTGGCCGCATCTTCCGTAACGAGGGCATGGACCTTACCCACAACCCCGAGTTCACCACGATGGAGGCCTACCGTGCCTTCTCCGACCTCGAGGGTATGAAGGCGCTCGCCCAGGGTGTCATCAAGGCTGCCAACAAGGCCATCGGCAACCCCGAGGTCATTGAGTACCAGGGTCAGACCATCGATCTTTCCGGTGAGTGGGCAAGCCGTCCCATGACCGACATCGTCTCCGACGTGCTCGGCAAGCAGGTCACCATCGACACGCCGGTCGAGGAGCTTGCCGCCGCCGCACGCGAGAAGGGCCTGGAGATTAAGCCCGAGTGGACTGCTGGCAAGATCATCGCCGAGATTTACGATGAGCTGGGCGAGGACACCATCGTCAACCCGACCTTCGTATGCGATTACCCCATCGAGGTCAGCCCGCTTGCCAAGCGTTTTGAGGACGATCCGCGCCTGACGCACCGCTTTGAGCTGGTCATCGCCGGCCACGAGTACGCCAACGCATTCTCCGAGCTCAACGACCCGGTCGACCAGGCCGAGCGCTTTGCTGCCCAGATGGCTGAGAAGGCCGGCGGCGACGACGAGGCTATGGAGTACGACGAGGACTACGTGCGCGCCCTCGAGTACGGTATGCCTCCCGCGGGCGGCATCGGCATCGGTATCGATCGCGTGGTCATGCTGCTCACCAACCAGGCTTCCATTCGCGACGTCCTGCTGTTCCCGCACATGAAGCCCGAAAAGGGTTTCCAGTCCGGTGCCGCCGCTGCCAAGGCTGCCGAGGCCGGCAACGCCGCAAGCCCGTTCGTCAAGCCGCTCAAGCCCACGCTCGATTACTCCAAGATCGCCGTTGAGCCGCTGTTCGAGGAATTCGTCGACTTTGATACCTTCTCCAAGAGCGATTTCCGCGCTGTGAAGGTCAAGGCATGCGAGGCCGTCAAGAAGTCCAAGAAGCTGCTGAACTTTACGCTCGACGACGGCACCGGCACCGACCGCACCATCCTCTCCGGCATCCATGGCTACTATGAGCCCGAGGACCTGGTCGGTAAGACGCTGCTCGCCATCACCAATCTGCCTCCGCGCAAGATGATGGGTATTCCCAGCTGCGGTATGCTGATCAGCGCCATCCACGAGGAGGAGGGCGAGGAGCGCCTCAACCTGATCCAACTCGACGCTTCCATCCCCGCCGGCGCAAAGATGTACTAACTAGTTACGCGGTTTTACCAAACCGCGTAACGGCTCGACGCTGCGCGGGCCGCATTTGGACAATCTGACGTTCAACTTCAAGGGCGCGACCAGAAGGTCAGCGCCCTTTCGTTAGAGGCTTTAGCCTGTGCGGGGCGCGCAGCGCGCCGCATCAGAAACCACCCG
>USDE01000213.1 GCA_900553345.1 uncultured Collinsella sp. | reverse complement strand
AGCTCACTAACCCTTTCGATGGGTATCGAGCGCATCCTGAAGGAGCATGTGCCCGGCGTTGCCCGCGTTGAGCAGGTCAATGCTTCCGGCGAGGCCGAGGACCTGTACGACGAGTACGCGCCGTTTTAAGATGCGAAAGCTGCGGACGGTGCGCTCCGCATAGACGTTACGCCCAAATATGCGGCTGCGAGTGTAAGGCCCGCGGCCGCATTTGTATGTAGAGAGTAGGAGGGTCGACATGCTCAACGACTTCTACCATATGCTTGATCCCGTCGCGATTTCGGCGGGGCCCATCACGATTTACTGGTATGGTCTGGCCTATGTGGTCGGCGCCCTGCTCACGGCGGTTGTCATGTATCGCACGCAGCGTCGCTGGGGTTTCGACATTACGGTCGACGACCTGACGAGCGTCGTGGTCGGCGTGGTCTTTGGCCTTATCATTGGCGCCCGCCTGTTCTACGTCATTTTCTACGGCGACGGCTACTACTGGACGCATCCGCTCGAGATCTTTGCCACCAACGAGGGCGGCATGAGTTTTCATGGTGGCCTGGTGGGCGGCATCATCGGCGGCGTGCTCGTGTGCCGCATGTACAAGCTCGATGCGTGGACTTTGGCAGACCTCGCGGTCATCGGTGCTCCGCTGGCCCTGTGCCTGGGGCGCTGCGCCAACTTTGTCAACGGCGAGCTGTGGGGCAAGCCGACCGATCTGCCCTGGGGCGTGATCTTTGGCGGCACCGCGGGCGATATGCCGCGCCATCCATCCCAACTCTACGAGGCATTTCTCGAGGGCATCGTGCTCTTCTGCATTCTGCAGGTGCTCAGCCGCAAAAAACCACTGCTGCCCCAGGGTACGTTTATGGGTGTGTTTGTGATGGGTTACGGCATCGTCCGCTTCCTCATTGAGTTTGTGCGCGTACCCGATGCCCAGCTGGGCTATCTGCTGGGCGGCGTCATCACCATGGGTCAGCTACTGAGCCTGCCACTCGTGATTGCGGGCCTGGCGCTCATCATCTTTGCCCTTCGTCGCGACCGTCCCCAGCGCATCTACCTCGACGTCTAGCCACCACATGCCACCGCAAAGGGGCAGGCACCTTGGTGGTGGTTTTGCCGGGCAACGATGACAGAACCGTAACGTTTCCCCAGATAAAACCTGCCAAAATAAACCTGTCCCTTTTTGGCAGGTTTCTAGAAAGGCTATTCGGACTGTGAAGGATTCCGACCTCTCCGCAACGGCTGCGCGTGACGCCGCCCGCATCGTTTGGTTTAAGCGCTATCCCGCCAAACAGACGCTCATCGCATTTTTGCTCGCCCTGCTGGCGACCACGGCGTTTTCCATCGATCCCGCCCCGGTGTCGAGCAATGCGGTCCTGGCGATCGATCCCAAGGCGACGGGCGCGCTCTACGTGTGCTACGAGGTGCTTCTCTCGTTTGCCGGCCATACCGACGCAGTGATGCTGCTCGCGCTTGCCTGTTTGCTCACACTGCCGTTTCGCTATGTGTTCTTTGGCCGCGGTGACGCTTGGCGCCCGTCGGTCGTGCTGCCATCGCTGTTCTTTGCCGTTTGCATGGTGTTCGGCCGTAGCTACGACCTCACCGATTCGGCTGAGATTGTGCTGGGCGACAAGGCACGCGTTATCTGCGCCTGGATTGGTGGCGCGGGCTGGATGCTTCTGGCGATTGTGGCCTTCTATCTGGCTTTTGAGTTTTTGGATTGGTTGGGCTCCCGCCGCATTCCGTTTTCGGAGGCGCATTTTGGCCGCGTGTGGCGTGTTGTCCACGCCGTGCTCTCGGTTCATCCCTTTGTCGGGCCGTTTCTTGTGCTCATGATTGTCTGGGCGCCCACGCTTATCGCCTCGCTGCCCGGCCTCTTTATGGGAGACACGGGCGCGCAGGTCCGCCAATGGTTCAACTACCCCAACGGCACGAGCGATTACCTACGCCTGCTTAACCCCAACGTGCTACTCAACGGACATCATCCGGTGGTGCACACGGCCATCATCGGCTCGTGTGTGCAGCTGGGGCTTTCGCTATTTAACAGTGCCAATGCGGGCCTTGCCATCTACACTTGTGCCCAATTCGTCATCACCGCCGCCTGCATGTCCTATTCCATATCGTCGCTGCGCAAGCTGGGCGTGAGCCTGCCGGTCCGCGGCGTCATCTTGCTGTTCTTTGCGTTTATGCCGATGTTCTCCAACTACGCGGTGCTGCTGACCAAAGATGTACTTTTTGCCGATGCGTTTTTGGTACTGCTCGTTCAGACCGTCAAGCTCGTGGCATGTGGCCTACCCCGTCGCGATGCCAATGCCGAGCGTGCGGGCGAACAGAAGCCCGTGCTCTTTGCGCGCCATGACTGGCTGTTGCTCGTGCTGGGTGCCATGGGTTCCACGTTTTTGCGCAATGGCGGCCTGGTCTTTCCGTTGGCGGCCTGCGTGATTGCGGCGGCGTTTTGCGCCTGGGACGCGCATGTGGCCCGTCGTGTGGCCAAACAGTCTGGCGTCACGCCCTCGTACGCCACGCCGCGCTTCCGCTGGGTCGGCGTGCTCGCAGTGCTTGCGCTCTGCCTTGTCTCCAACATGTATTTCACCAAGGTATTTATGCCGGCGCACGATATCACGCCGGGCTCCAAGCGCGAGATCCTCTCGATTCCGTTTCAACAGACGGCACGCTTCGTCCAAAAGCACGACGGCCTTAATTCGGGCGTTAACCCCAAGGTCAAAGACGATGGCACGATTGAAGAAGCTCCCTGCGACGGCTTGGTGACCGATGAGGAGCACGCTGTGATCGATCGGGTGCTTAAGTACGAGAACCTGGGCCGTCGCTACAACCCCGACAAGTCGGATGCCGTCAAAAACTGCTTCAATGAGTACGCCTCGCAGGAGGACATCAAGGCCTATTTTGAGGTGTGGGCCCAGATGTTCAAAAAGGACCCCGAGTGCTATATTTCGGCACTCGTCAATAACTACTACGGGTACTTCTATCCGAGTGCTCGTGATGCATGGGTCTACAGCACGGCACGCAGTGCCGAGATCATGGCTAAGCCCGATAACCTCAAGTACTTTGACTTCCATCCGGTCGATAGCAAGGTCGTGCGCTGGTGCGACCACCTGATTAACCTGTACCGCGTGGCGGTGCAGCGCATTCCGTTTATCTCGCTCACCATGAGCTCGGCCACCTACGTGTGGATCATGATCGTCGTGGTGGTCTACCTGTTGCGCCGCCATTCGTGGCGTGCGCTGGCCATCTGGATACCGCTGCTGGGTGTGCTCGCCGTGTGCCTGATCGGTCCATGTAACGGATCGACCTACATGCGCTACCTGTACCCAGTCATTGCATGCATGCCTTTTGCCATCGGTGCCACGATCACCCGCAGCGACCTTCTGTGGACCTAACCA
>USDE01000212.1 GCA_900553345.1 uncultured Collinsella sp. | reverse complement strand
CGACCTTGGCAAAGTCCCACGGTTCCAAAATGCCCATGAGGCGAACGTCCAGGTAGTTTGCCCGCGGATATGCCCAGTCAAGCACCTCGTAGTACACCAAGGTCTCCTTGCTCATGCCCTTGCCCGGGAAGGACGCCATCATGCGCAAATCCGCGAGCGCCATGGGGAAGTAGAAGAGCATCATGTCGTTTTGGATCGCATCTTCCACGTCGTGCCCGGCAAAGGCGTCGGGGTACTGGCGCACCAGCTGCAGTGCGTTGGCACGTGCCTGCTGCGGCGAGATTTCGCAGGGAATACCCTGCCCAGGTACATACTCCGCACCAACGCCCAAGGTCAGGCGCTTGCTAAACGTCCCCGGCTTGAGCAGGTCGGCAATGCCGATCTTGTTGCCGCAGGACGGGCACTCAAACACACGCTGCGTTGACTCGCCCTCAAAGGACGCTCCACAGAAGGGGCAGGGAATGCTCACGTGCGTGGCTTCTTGGAACTCCTGCGCCGTGCCGCGGTCCTCCCACAGCAGATGCTCCAGAACCGACTGATTGCGCCAGTGTGAATTAAAGAAATACCAGTCCGGGTCCTCCGGGCGCTCGAGTTGCGACACATGGGTGAGCTTAAGCAGCCCATCGACAACCGTCAGCGGCGTATGGCGAATGCCCAGGGCGCTCTTGGGCTCCCCCGCATCGGCCTGCCACGGAACGACCGTGCCGCAATAGGCGCACTCAAAACTGCGTTTAGCCTGGTGTGAGTACATAGGGCCGCCGCAGTTTTGGCATTTAATGGCAAACATCTCGTCCATGGATACATCCTCCTTTGCGCAGGGGCTGTCGACATTAAGTATGTCGGGCAGGCAAGCACATGACCATACCCATGTGGCCCAAAATGGAGCACCTGGTCGGACAAGAAGGGCCGCTCGTTAGCTCCAGCAGACCATTGCTGCATTTTCTGAGCATCGGCGCACGGTGCGCCCATGCGAGCTACACTATCCCCTTAACCATGATTGTGAGGACGATTGCCATGCTATTTGTAAATCGGCTGGTACATACGCTTGTTCCCGGCAGCGAGGACGAGCCGGTCGATACGGCTTGCCGTACCAACGCAGGCTTTGCCGCAAGTCTCATCTGCATCGGCCTCAACATCACGCTGTGCCTGGCTAAGGGCATCGCGGGTCTGCTCGCCGGCTCCGTCTCGCTTGTCGCCGATGCCTTCAACAACCTCTCCGATGCGTCGAGCAACATTGTGAGCCTGCTCGGATTCCGCCTTGCCAGCCGCCCGGCAGACGAAGGCCACCCCTATGGCCACGGCCGCTACGAATACCTCGCCGGCCTGTTTGTCGCCGTCCTCGTTTGTGCCGTCGGCATCAACCTGGCGCTCGAGTCCGTTACCAAGATCATCAAGCCCTCCCCCACCGCTTACACGCTCGTTTCCCTTGCGGCACTGGCTACATCCATGCTCGTTAAGCTCTGGATGGCCGCGTTCAACCGCACGCTGGGCGATCGCATCGACTCGGAGACGCTCATCGCCACGGCGCAGGACTCCAAAAACGACGTCATCACCTCAGGCTCGGTCTTGGTGGCGGCGCTTATTTCGCAGACGACCGGCTTTGACCTCGATGGCTGGGCGGGCCTGGGCGTGGGCATCTTCATCTGCATCAGCGGCCTGGGCCTGGTGCGCGACGCCATCAGCCCGCTGCTGGGACAAGCGCCCGACCCCAAGCTCGTCCAGGAAATCCGCGACAGGATCATGTCGTACCCCCAGGTCCTGGGCACTCATGACCTCATGGTGCACGACTACGGCCCCGGCCGCCAGTTTGCCAGCGCACACGTGGAAATGCCCGGCGAGGGCGATGCCTTTGAGCACCACGAGATCCTGGACACCATCGAACACGATATCAAACGCCAGATGGGCATCGCCATCACGTTGCACTGCGACCCCATTGCAACAACCGGCGATGACTTGCGCGGCTGGGTCAAGCGCGGCGTAGCGCAGATCGACCCCGCGCTTTCCATCCACGACTTGCACGAGCACGACGGCTTTGTTTCGTTTGATCTGGTGCGTCCCGACGGCTTTGACATATCCGACGAGGAGCTGCTGGAGCTCGTCACGCGCATCGTGCACGAGCGCAGACCCGATGCATCATGCGTCGTCACGTTTGACTCCGGCTTTAGCTCGCCCGAGCGTCCGGCAGAGCAGTTGTAGCCCCGCTTCGCTCAGCCGCTAGTTTCCCTGTGCGCCCGAAATGCCGTTTTGCAGCGCGTCCCAGGCGTTCGTTGCCATATCGCCCAGGTTCTGTGCGGTATCGCCGAGGTTCTGAGCCGTGTCGCCCAGCTCTTGAGCCTTATCTCCAAGCTCCTGGGCCTTGTTGCTCAGGTCCTCCAGCGTGTTGGAGCTCGAATTGTCGGTGCCGCTTTGGCCGTCAGACGAGTTGCCCGAGCTGTTCTTGTGCGTGAGTTGAATTTCGAGGTTACCGTTGTCGTTATAGTAGGCAGAAGTAACAACCCAGTTGGCATCGACAACAGGCGTCGAGCCGTCGTCAGTCAGAATCACAGCATTCGAAAGATCGGCCCCGCGCGACTTGAGGAGCTTCTTGACGTTGGACCAGTACTGCCCCGGGATATCGCTCAGATCGACGGTGCTAGACGAGGCGGACTCGGTTTGCTCGGCAGTGGTATCGGCCGTTGAACTCCCTCGCCTGTTGAGCATGCCCGACACGATGGCAAACACAATCGAGAGGGCAAAGAAGATCGCCAGCACAATGAGGATCTTCTTGATCACACTCGACGAACGCGACGGCGCCTCTTCCTCGTCCTCACCATACTGCGGAATCGACTTGGGGTACTCGCGATAGGGCTGGCGTGCATACGGATCGCGCGACTCATAACGTGGCTGGGACTGCGCCGTGCGCGGCATATACGTCGTCTGCTGAGGCTGCGGAATGGGATTTTGCGGCAGGTTGTTATAAGCGCCTGCCGACGCGCTGCCATACGGGTCCTGCGGTGCATTGCCATACGGGTCCTGCGGCGCATAATCAAACGGATCCCGCGGTGTATCGCCATAGCCCATAACACGTGTGGGTTCGGCAGAAGGCTGCTTCGCGGCGGGGTCGGTATAACCGGGGTTGGGAACAACGCGGGTCGCATCGGCGCTATCGTCAGCCTGCGCGGAACCATATCCGCCCATCACGGTCGTCTTGTCCTGGTCCATGCAACGTTTCCTTTCCGTCGCCTGTAAGCATCAAGTTATCCATGCATTCTACCCGCGCAAAAGCCTATGATGGGCAAAGGCCGTCGGTATCTACAAGACATGCGCGTGCCTAAGGATCAAAAAGCCCCGCCGGGCCTTGTGAACTGCCTCCCATTTCTTGGACATGAGAAATGGGAGGCTTTCTTTATGCGCGT
>USDE01000211.1 GCA_900553345.1 uncultured Collinsella sp. | reverse complement strand
CGGAAAGCAGGTCGACAGCTTCTTGCGTGGTGGCGGCACGGTCGAGCACCAGACGGATGGCGAGCGAGGTGTTGATGACGGGCCGTTGCGTGTCCTGGTCACAGGGCTTGGAATCCAGGGTGAGTACGGCAACGGACACGCCGCATTCGTTAACACCGTCGAGCTGGGCAAACGGGCCCATCAACGCCGCGGCACGTCCGGCGACGGAGTCAAGCGGAGTGTTATCGCCCAGGTTGTTAAGGGCGGCAAGCCCGATGGAAGCATAGCCGCCGCGTGGGTGATTGCGCACCAGCAGCGCCGAGGTGTCGTCCTTAAAGTCGTAATTGCGACCGGTGCGCACGCGACCTTCGGCATCTACGGCGACAAAAGCGCTGCAGGCAAACTGGGGCGCCTGGACATGTGCCGGCACACCGGGCAGCACCTGCGCCACCACGGCATCGATGTAGGCCTGGTCGTCGCGCACGCCAGCGGCGATGATGCGATCGAGATCGTAGTCGTAGGCGATGTCGATTGCATACAGGTCATAGCCATCCGCGTAGCCGGTCAAGCGTTTGAGCGACGCGGCGGACTTGATTTGCTTGTGATAAACGATACCGGTGGCAGCGGCAAGGCCGACGGCGACTCCCGCGACACCGCAGGTGATGGCAATGTTACGTGGCTTCATGACGGATCCTCTCGTCCTGTTAGCGCAATTGTCGCAAAAGGAGCGCGGGCATGATGGCTCAACTTGGTGAGTGGCGCGGAATTAAGCACGGAATGAAGAGTGCGGCGCTGGCGTGGCGGGGTATGCTGGAGGGGACCATCAACCCAGCGAAAGGGGAGAGCATGACGGATCAGGAAACGCCCGAGCGCGCGCATGTGACGGCCGATGATATCGAGGCCGCCAACGACCTTATCGACTTTATCGAGGCATGCCCCAGTATGTTCCATACGGCGGCGACCATTATGGCCGAGCTCGACGAGGCGGGCTTTACCTACCTGCCCGAGAATGCGGCGTGGGACATCGAACCGGGCGGGCGTTATTACACGCAGCGCAACACCTCGAGCGTTGTTGCCTTTAAGGTGGGCGAGGACCTGGCCGCGACGTGGGGCGAGGACGGCGTCGCCGGTGACTATCATTTTCAGCTCACGGCGTCGCACAGCGATTCGCCGACGTTTAAGGTCAAGGCCGTGCCCGAGCTCGATGGCGCAGGCGAGACGCTGCGCCTGAACACCGAGGCCTACGGCGGCATGATCGACTACACCTGGTTCGACCGCCCGCTGGCGCTGGCCGGACGTGTGCTGGTGCGCGAGGGCGACCGTATTGAGAGCCGCCTGCTTGCCACCGAGCGCGAGGTCGCTATTATCCCGAGCCTTGCCATCCACATGAACCGCGGCGTTAACGAGGGCTTTGCTCCCAACCGAGCCGTTGACCTGTGCCCGCTCATCAGCGCCGGTGATCTTAAACAGGGCGACTTTGACGCTCTGATCGCCGACGAGCTGGACGTTGAACCCGAGCAGATCCTAGGTCGCGATCTGTTCCTGGTCAATCGTCAGGATGCGCGCATTTGGGGCTGGGCCGACGAGTTTATCTCGACGCCCAAGCTCGACGACCTGGCCTGCGCCTACACCTCGCTGCAGGCATTTTTGGGTGCCGAGAATGCGCATGACGTCTCGGTCTTCTGCTGCTTTGATAACGAGGAGGTTGGCTCCGAGACCAAGCAGGGCGCCATGTCGACGTTCTTGGCGGACGCGTTGCGCCGCATCAACGGATCGTTGGGCTTTGACGACGAGTCGTACCATCGCGCCCTTGCCGCCTCGATGCTTGTGAGCTGCGACAACGCGCATGCCGTGCACCCCAACCACGCCGAGAAGTGCGATGCCCGCAACCAAGTGGTGCTTAACGGCGGTATTGTCATCAAGGAAGCCGCCAACCAGCACTATTGCACCGATGCCTTTAGCCGCGCGGTGTTCCAGGCTATCTGCGATGACGCCGATGTGCCCACGCAGGCCTTCGCCAACAAGAGCGATATGGCCGGCGGCTCCACGCTCGGCAATCTGTCCAATATGCAGGCGAGCATGCATGCCGTGGACGTGGGCCTGCCGCAGCTTGCCATGCACTCGAGCTACGAGACCGGCGGCGTGCGCGACGTGATGTACGCCATCCGCGCCCTCACGGCCTTCTACGAGCGCAACCTAACCATCAACGGAGCCGAAAGCGTGGAGCTCTAAAACCTGCCAAAAAGGGATGTTAATTTTGGCAGGTTTTATCTGGGCGAATGCAAAGGGTGAAACCGAGCTAGATCTGTGATACGTGGCCGCCGAGGTGCAGTGTGCCTCGGCGGCTTTTTGTGTACAGAGTACGGCTAATGCTTATAAATGCTATACATGCTTTACGTATCTACCATAGAGTTTTATGATAGTTTTGAAGTATTAAGGAGGGGTCATGACCACAACAGCCGCTCAGATCAACGTGCGTCTCGATGCCGATCTTAAAAGGAGTGGGGACGCCGCTCTCTCCAGGGCCGGTATGACGCCGAGCCAAGCGGTGCGTGCGCTCTGGCAACTTGCGGCATCTCTGGCTGATCGGCCCGGCGCGCTCGAGGATATCCTGCTGCCCAGTCGTGCCCGGGCGGAACAGCGCGAGCGCGAAAAGGCCGCCAAACGTAAGCTCGAGCTCATGGATCAGGGGTCGAAGCTGTTCGCTGCCGCTTGCCGTGAGTCGGGAATCGATATGGTCAGGGCTCAGCCATCGGACGACGAAGAGCTCAAACGGAATGCCTATGCGGATCGCTATGGCGAGGAGATGAGCTGGCTCTATGAGTGAGGCTCCAAGGCGTATCTTGGTTGACACCAACGTGTGGCTCGATTACTTCATTCCCTCACGACGTGGTCGTTCGGTGGCGATTGAGTTTTTACGCGATGCATGCACGGCGCAGGTGGATTTGCTGTATGCGGCGACATCGTCCAAAGATCTGTTCTATTTGATTTCAAGCGAACATAAGGCATGGTATCGGCGCGAGCATGGCTCACTATCCCAAGATGCCGCCGTGGCGGCGACATCACTTGCATGGGATTGCCTCGACGTGTTGTCGCAACTTGCCACGCCGGTACCCTGCGACCTGAGTGACATATGGATGGCGAGCAAGCAGCGTAATCACCATAGCGATTACGAAGACGATTTAATCATTGCGGCAGCGATGCGCTCAAAGGCAGATCTCCTGGTTACTAACGATGCCAAACTCTGTTCACACGCACCCGTCGCAGCAATGAGCGCAGAAGACGCAAAGAATTACTTAGCAACGCTCTAACAATTTGAAGACCCCACAGGTTGAGCAAAAGTCAGCGAGAGCCTGCCGTTTGAGCCAAGGTGCCGTGAAATGAAAAGGCGCTGACCTTCTGGTCGCGCCTTTGAAATTGAA
>USDE01000210.1 GCA_900553345.1 uncultured Collinsella sp. | reverse complement strand
CGATTCGGTGCCGACCCCCATGAGCTTTGCCATCTCGTCGATAAATGCACCGGTACCGCCTGCGCACGAGCCGTTCATGCGCATGTCGGCAACCTCGATGTCTCCCTTATCGTTGGTGCGGAAGAAGATCATCTTGGCGTCTTGGCCGCCCAGCTCGATGGCGCAGCGCGTCTGCGGATAGAACCTGCTGATCGCGAGCGCGTTGGCGACCACCTCCTGAACGTACGAGGCGCCCAGCGCGGTCGCGATATCGCGCGCGCCCGAGCCGGTCACCGCAACGCGCAGCGACTCATGGGGAAAGCGCTCGGCGAGCTCGCCGAGCATGGCGCGCACGCTCGCTGCCTGACACGCCCCGTGGCGGCGATATCCCCACCACGCCTCGGTCATATCCTCGTGCATCGCGTAAACTTTGGTCGTCGTCGACCCTACGTCCAGTCCTACTAGCAACGCCATAATGCTCCGTCTCTCGCATTTTTCCTGCTAGAGATATACCACTCTACGTAATACAACAGACTGTTGTATTTAAACTCCGTATAAAAAGCGGCTGCCGAAACGCTTCAGCAGCCGCCGAATGCACCAACAGATTGTCTGCGCGCTAGCACGTCGGGCAACGGAGCAGCACGGGCCCTCCGGTCATGTGCACCGCTCGCGACCGCGATGTCGCCGAGCGAGCTATCCACGCTTAGGGCTCCAACCAAGCAAGTCGCCCGCGCTCAGCAGGTCCCTAAGCGAGCTACTCGCACTCAGAAGCCATAGCCTGCTCCAAGAGCTCGGCATGTTCCTCCTCGAAAACCGTCCCCACAGGGAAGGCGCGACGGAAGACGAAGTAGGAAATCGGACCGGCTACCAAAAGGTTCCACGGCAGCGCCATCACAAAATTATGCGGGATGTTGATCATCCAGATCGCGGGCACGGAATACAGGTTCGCAAGGATGCCGCCGGGCATGTGCGTCAGACCCTCGCAGGCACCGTACAGCGACATGATGATGACCATGGGAACGACCATGCAGGAGCTGACGGCGAGCGTCATGGCAAGCGGCGAGCTCTTGCCCGGCGTGACCAAGTACTTAAAGGCGAAACCCTTGGCGAGCGGGCTGGCGACGAACCAGTCGCAGCACATGGCAAAAATGTAGGCAACGGGGAAGCCGAGCCACGCGGCGGCAACGACCTCGCCGTTGATGGCCCAGTGCTGCAGGGCAACGTTGTAGATGCTCATCCAGAGCACCATGCAAAAGCACATGATAAAGGTGAACAGCAGGCTCTCTCGTTTGTTGATAGGCATAAAGGGCAGATTCCTCTCTGTGTTGTGCCGCCGCACCACGCAACAAAAACGGGCGGGCAAGATGGAGTTACTGGAACTTCATCTCGCCCGCCCGTGTTACGCGCGTCTGCGACTACTTATGTGGTGGAACCAGCCTAGCACGAAACGCATGCGCTTCGTAAGCGTTGAGTTTATGAAGATGCAGGGCACCGATAATCCCCCGACCCCATAAGTTGCGGTGGAATACGGACTGTTTTGACCCTTTAAGCAGCAATTCAGTCCCTATTTCACCGCAACTCATTTGGTGCAAAGTAACATGTCCCCCTTGCACCAATTAGCTGGTGTGGCGCCAGCGGGGGTCGGTGAGGGTTCTCGCCACGCCCAAGCCAACGGGCAGAAACGCCACGATGAGCACTGCACGCACAAACCAGCCGAGCATATTGACCGTGTCGAAGGTGCACATGTAATACATAGAGCGATAGAGATACAAGCCCGGCACCATAATGACAATCGAAGGCACCGTGAGGGCGATGCGCGGGTAGGTGAGCTTGACTTCAGCCAAGCTTGCGAGCAGCCCCGATACCAGCGCGCCGATAAACGCTGCTGCCTCGGGAGGCATTCCCGTGCTGAGGCCCAGGAAGGGAATCATCGTCGGCGCATCGACAAGGGTCAGACGCAGGGTATTGGACACAGCGCCGATCAACCCAGCTGCCGCGGCCATCTTTACCGGGCTGTTGAACATCACCGAGAAGCCGAATACGCCAACGAAGCTCATCACCACGCGCAGGAGCGTAAGGGCAAGCGGCGAAAGGCCCAGTGGGGCAAAGTCATCCGGCGCTAGGCCAACACACTCGGCAACCATCCAACCTACGAGGGTCGCCATCACAATAATCGATACGGCATATGAAAGGCGCTCGATACCGCTTCGCATGTCGAGCTTAGCGATGTCGAGGCCTGCCGTAATGAGCGGAAAGCCGGGAATCACAAAGAGCATGGCGCCGATATAGCCTTCTTGGTGCGACATTGCCCCCGGTATGACCTGGCTAAGGCCGAGCAATGCCAGCAGATACGAAACGCAAGCGAGCGCAACGCCGGTCGTCAGCGCGCTGAACTGACCAAGGCCCTGCTTGAGAATATGGGAGCGGGCAAAGTTGCCGACACCCGCGCCTACGAACGCGCATGCCATCTCAATAGGACCGCCGCCGAGCAAAAAAACGAAGGCGCCACAGGCGCAGGCCGCCGCAAGGCCCTGTTGCCAAGGCACGTAATCAGGTTTTGAGCTCTCAACGGTCTTGAGCATCTCGTGATACTCATGCACCGTAAAACGGCGACCATATGTCTCGATTTCCTTTAGGAAGCTCTCCATCATCCAAATGCGATGGGTATTGACGCCCGTTGTGGGCAAGCTGACAACCTCATTAAAGCAGTGACCATCTTCGATGCAAGTACACTCAAACGACAGGAGACTTAAGTCAACGTGGATGGTCACACCGAGTACGGCGGCGACGCGATTCATGGTATCGCGAACACGCCAGGCACCCGTTCCGCTCGCGAGCATAAGCATACCGGTGCGGCAGATGATGGATGATTTATCGGTGAGCGGCGCATCGACGGCAAGTTCATCGCCTGCGGTCACGATCTGGTGCCAGTCAGTTTTCATATGGAGCGCGCCGGCACGAACGCCGTGGTGCATGGGGGCTCTCGAAAGCAGCGAGTTAAGGCGCGAAGACTGTGGGGGCTCCGTTGATTCGTCCTCAACCTCATCAGCCTCTTCATCGACCAGATCAAAGGAATCAAGCGGCGCTGGCTCGCGGCGGTCGATCAGCTCCTCGTCCTCATCATCAAAGTAGTTGAACTGATCGAGCATGTCCTCTTCAATCGCGCGCTCGCTCGCATCGTCCATCCCGGTGCTCCCTTCCTATCGACTAACCCCCATCCTAAACAGCGACGGCTAAAGGAAACATAAAAGAGACGGCTGTCATGCGAGCCATATTCGCAATAGCCGTTGAGTAGTCGTTTAAGAATGCCCCCGATGACTATTGACGGCCAAGGCAACGCCGATGCCCTGGCAACGACAGCGAAAGCCCGCCAGAGCGAGCAAGGTCCTTTTGGGGCGAGATGACACCATAGGTTGAGCCAACGTCAGACACTATGACCCAATCCGAGGGCACGGAAACGACAGG
>USDE01000209.1 GCA_900553345.1 uncultured Collinsella sp. | reverse complement strand
GCAAAGAAGGCCACTTAATGTGGCCTTCGTCTTGCATAGGACTGTAGAGCAGCAAACGTAACGCCCGCCCGTCCCCGACCGACGGTCGAGTGAGATTAGTTTGCGGCGCCGGGGATGCCGTGGGAGGTTTTGGCGGTTTTGGCTCCGTTTACGATGGCGGTTTGCAAAGCCCTTACGGCGAGCATTCCCAGCAGGTCTAGGGGAACGGCGGTGCTTGCCTGGGCACCCAGTTTGCCGCTGGCAAGGGTGTAGATGGTGTCGCCGTCGTTGGTGGTGTGCGTGGGGCGGATGGCGTGTGCGTAGGCGTCTGCGGCCATCTGGGAGACCTTGGTGGCCTGGGCTTTAGTGAGCTCCACGTTGGTGACGATGCAGCTGATGGTGGTGTTGGTGCGGTCGAGCGGCATTTGCATGGAGCCGGCGGCGGCAAAGGCTGCGAGCTCCATGTCGACGATCTGGTCGCTGTCTGCTGCAGCGCGCATGCCAGCGACCCATTCACCGGTGAAGGGGTCGACGACATTGCCGCAGGCGTTGACCGAGACCACGGCGCCTACCTTAACGGGGCCGAGTGCCACGGCGGCAGCACCAAGGCCGGCCTTCATGCAGGTGGCGGGGCCCATGAGCTTGCCCACCGTGGCACCGGTGCCGGCACCTACATTGCCCTGCTCGAGTGTTGCGGGGGTGTTGTCGAGCGCCTCGCGCACGGCGGAGATGCCAGCCTCAATGTCGGGGCGTACGGTGGGGTCGCCAAACACGAGGTCGAAGATGCAGCTAGAGCACACGATGGGCACCTGCGTGGGGCCGACGGGAAGGCCGATGCCGCGGCTCTCAAGCTCGCGGGCGACGCCGCTTGCAGCCTCGAGGCCAAAGGCCGATCCACCCGAAAGGCAGACGGCGTGTACCTTGTCCACGGTGTTCTCGGGTCGCAGCAGGTCGGTCTCGCGCGATGCCGGCGCACCGCCGCGAACGTCAACGCCGCCCGTTGCGCCCTCGGGTGCCACAATTACGGTGCAACCGGTGCCGGCCTCCTCGTCCGTATAGTTGCCAAAGCAAAAGCCATCGACATCGCAAACGTCAATGGCCTCAAGCAGGGTGTCCATGTTTTACTCCTATCGGTTTTCCGCCGGGCCTCATGCCCGGTCGGGATCCGTACGGTACGCCAAAATTGTAGGCGCTGGGGGATACCCAGCGCCAGATGCAATTACGATAGTTTTTGAATCGCGCGCGCGACGCGAGCGATGGGCAGGCCCACCACGTTGTAGAAGTCGCCCGAAATATCATGCACGAGCATGCGCCCGCCGACGCCCTGGATGCCGTAGGCGCCGGCTTTGTCCATGGGCTCGCCCGAGGCGACGTAGCGCTCAATCTGCTCGTCGGTGAGCTCATAGAACGTCACGTCGGTCACATCGACAAACGACAGGCTCTCGGCGGCGTGCGGGGCTGTGACGTCTCCGGCTCTAACGATGCAGACGCCGGTTGCGACCTGGTGCGTGCGGCCGGAAAGCTCGCGGAGCATGGTGCACGCCTCGTCCTCGTTTGCCGGCTTGCCCAAAATCTGGCCGTCAAAGGTGACAATAGTATCGGCCGCGACGGTCAGTTCGTTGGGCTCGGCATGCTCGGCGGCGACGGCAGCGGCTTTGGCACGCGCCAAGCGCTCGACGAGCGTAAGCGGAGCTTCGCCATCAAAAGGCGTTTCATCGATATCTGCGGGAATCACGCGAATGTTATAGCCTGCCTCGCGCATCAGCTCTATACGGCGCGGCGATTGCGAAGCCAAGATCATAGCTGGATGCCCTCGGCGACCTTCTCGACGGCCTTCTCGCCGGCGAGCGTGCGCAGCAGCTCCAAGGCAAAGGGGAGTGACTGTGCCATGCCGCTGGCAGTGATGATGTTGCCGTCTTGCGTGACCTTCTCGCCGGTATAAACACCCTCGGGGAAGCTTTTCTCAAAGCCAGGGAAGCACGTGGCATGGCGTCCCTCGAGTAGACCAAGCTCGCCCAGGATAAACGGGGCAGCGCAGATGGCGGCAACGTGCTTGGTCGCGGCGAAATCGCAAACTACGTCGCAGACGCGCTGGTCGGCGCGCAGGTTGGTGGCACCGGGCAGGCCGCCGGGCAGCACGACGCAGTCATACTCGTCAAAGTTGATCTCGTCAAAGAGCGCGTCGCAGGTCACGGGAATCTGCAACGAGCTCACGACCTCGCGTGTGGGCATAATCGAGACGAGCGTGGCGCGCACGCCGCCGCGACGCATGACGTCGACCATGGTCAGGCATTCAATAGTTTCAAAGCCATCGGCGGCGAGAACGGCAACGCTGGGCATGTGAGTTCCTTTCGTAAGGCGGCATACAATTAGCCGTCTTATACCCCGAAGACATACGCTTGCCACGCTCGATTTCCCAATGTTTAAAAAGGGACGGGGACTAAATAATCATTCGGTATAAATTGATTATTTAGTCCCCGTCCTAGAAAAATCATCGGGCGCGGTCTTGGGCAAACAGTCTAGTTGCGCTTGAGGTGGACGACCGTTTCGCAGTGGAAGGTTTGCGGGAATAGGTCGACCGGCGTGATCTTGACGGGGGAGAAGGTGCCTTCCTCGACAAAGCGCTTAAGATCGCGCGCCAGGGTGGCCGGATCGCAGCTCACATAGGCGACATCGCGAGCGCTTGTGCTGGCGATGAGGTCGATAGCCTCGGGCGCCAGACCTGCACGCGGCGGGTCGACTACCAGGACGTCGGCGTCCTGGTCGGGGAACTCGCGCACGGCATCGCCGCCGATGACGTCGACGTTGTCGAGCTTGTTGATCTCGAGGTTACGGCGCAGGTCGCGCACGGCCGGACCGTAGGCCTCGACGGCGGCAACAAAGTCGCAGCGGTGGGCGAGCGGCAGGGTAAAGGTGCCGGCGCCGCAGTACAGGTCCACGGCAAGCTCGTCTTCCTGCGGATCGAGTGCGTCCATAACGAGCTCGATCAAAATCTCGGCACCCTTGGTGTTGACCTGGAAAAACGATGGGGCGGACAAGCGCATCTGGCCGTCAGCGATGTTCTCGGTCCACGAGCCCTCACCGGCGAGCATCTCCACCTTGGAAACGCGGCGGGCCTTCTTCTCGCCCTTGCTCATGACGCGCACGACGCTCGTGGGGTGTGCGGCGTCTGCCAGCACGCGCGAGACCTGTGAGGGCGGGAAGGAGCCTGTGGGCGTCCAAAGCGCGATCTCGAGCGCCTTGGTGCGACGCGAAGCGCGAATGCCCACGCGCTCCAGACCCAGGTCGTGGCTGCCGCTCAGATAGTTGAGCGCGCCGACGAACGATTTGAGTGCCTTGGGAAAACGCTTATCGAACAGCGGGCATGCATCGACAGTCACGATCTTACTGGGATCGACGCCGTGCATGCCAAGGCGCACACGTCCGTTAACGAGGGCGGGCTCCAACTCAATTTTATTGCGGTAGCCCCAG
>USDE01000208.1 GCA_900553345.1 uncultured Collinsella sp. | reverse complement strand
GGCGCACTTGCCGCAGGCGATACACCCCCGGATAACCCGGTTTCCCACCTGCACCCGCTCGGTCTCCAGACCCTCGGCGGCAAACACGGCCTCCATCTCGTCCAGGGCGGCGGCGGTATTGCCGTTGGGCCGGGGACTTCCGTTGAGCAGCAGAATCTTCATGCCAACACGCTCCTTTTCCAAATTACACGCCCATACACCACCCCACCAGGGCGATGATTGCCAAGTGGGCGGGATAGAAGGCGTAAAAGAACCACTTGGGAATCCGGATGCCGGAGTGGGTGCGGCAGAGGATCAGCGGCAGGGCCAGCAGGCCGAAGATCGTCCAGTTGACGGCGTGGCCGCCCACCACCAGGGCCAGGGGATCCTCCAGGGAGCCGCCCCACAGGGCGGGAAGCCAGAACAGGATGTACAGCCCCGCCAGCAGGGCGGGTTTGTTCCGGCAGAAGTAAAAGATCAGCATCAGAATGACGCCGTTGTAGTTGTAGTCAAAGCTTCCGAAGGCCAGCACCAGAACCCCCAGCACAAAGAGCCACCAGCGCCGGGTGGTCAGCCCCCACATGGCCAGCAGGCTGAGGAAGAGGGTGAAGAAGATGTTCCAGTTGGTCAGGTTGCCCAGGATGTCGTCGGCGTTGAAGGCGAGAATCCAGAAGGGCTGGGACACCACGGCGAAAATCGCCAGCCGCCCCAGGTAGCGCCTGATGTCGTGGGTGTAGAGCAGGCCCACCGTCATACAGTAGCAGAACAGGGGGAAGGCCAGCCGGCCGATCCACCGGAATATGGGCGTCTCCGGGAAGAAGGCCCCGCCAATGTGATCCAGCAGCATGGCGGCAATGGCGACCAGCTTGAGCAGGTCGGTGTCCAGGTTGGTGCGCAGCTTTCTCTCTTGGGTTTCCATGATCTCATTCCTCCGGTATTTCAACTGAGTCTGCCGTCAGGGGGAATCCCTGACGGCTTCCACCGGTGGAAGCGGGCCTCAGGCCTCGCTTTTGGTCTTGGCCGCGGCTTTTTTCGCCGTCGGTTTCTTTGCCGCCGTCTTCTTGGGAGCGGCGGTTTTCTTGGCGGCCGCCGTCTTCGCGGCCGGCTTTTTGGCGGCGGTCTTTTTGGCCGCCGCCTTTTGGGCGGGCTTCTTCTCCTCCTCGGGAGGGGCGCCCTCTGCCGGGCTCTCCGCGGAGGCGGCCTTTTTCTTGTAGCCCCGCTGATCCTCGGGCAGGAAGTTGGGGCACTCCGGGTTGATGCAGAAGGGCTTCTTGAATCCCCGGCCCGCCTTCTTGAACATGGTGTGGCCGCAGACCGGGCAGTCGTCCTTCACCGGCACGTCCCAGGTCATGAAGTCGCACTTCGCCGTCTCGTCCTTGCTGTTCACATGCTCACAGCAGTAGTAGGTGTACTGCTTGCCCGTCTTCTTGCTCTTGCCGGTACGCTTGAGCAGGCGGCCGCCGCACTTGCCAACCGCTGCGACTGCATGGTCGTCGTGGGTGGCAAAAACTCCGGCAACACGCGCCGCCTGGCACAGATCTGCGCCGATGCCTGCGCGCATACCCATCACATCGAGGAAGCTTCCGAGCTCGAGGCCGCATGGTTTGCCACCGCACACCACATCGGCATCACCGCCGGAGCCTCCACCCCGCAAGAACACATCGAACGCGCCGTCGCGCGCATCAAGGAGCTTTGCCGCTAATCATGGACCAGACCGTACCCGCATACGCCGCCGAGGTGGCCGATTACGGGCGCAGCCGCGACCCCGAGCCGGGTGATGGCGCGCTCGTTAAGAACGTGCGCCCCGAATCGCCCGCATGGGATGTGGGTATCGAGCCGGGCATGCGCGTGCTCACGGTCAACGGCGAGCGGCTTACCGACATGATCGTGTGGCTCTGGGAGGCAGACGACGACACCGTCGACCTCGAGGTTCTCGACCCGCGCGACAACACCGTCACCCCCGTGGAACTCGACCGCTTCCCGGGCGAGGACTGGGGCCTTGAGTTCGACGGCCCCATCTTTGACGGCATGCGCACCTGCGTCAACGCCTGCGTGTTCTGCTTTATGACCATGCTGCCCAAGGGCGGTCGCTCCACGCTCTACATCCGCGACGACGATTATCGCCTGAGCTTTTTGCAGGGTAACTTTGTCACGCTCACGAACCTTTCCGACGAGGACGTGCAAAACGTTATCGATCGCAACATGAGTCCGATGAACGTGTCGGTCCACGCCGTGAGCCCCGACGTTCGCCGCCGCATGATGGGCCGCAACGCCCAGCGCGGCATGGACGTGCTCGAGGCCATCATGGCCGCCGGCATCGAGATTCATGCGCAGATTGTGCTGTGCCCTGGCATGAATGACGGTGAGGAGCTGGAAAAGACCCTGCGCTTTTGCGAGGAGCACGAGCAGATCACGAGCCTGGGTATCGTGCCGCTCGGATTTACCAAGCACCAGAACCGCTTTAGCTGGTCATACAGCGACAAGCCCGAGCTGGCGCGCGAAACCATCGCCATGATCCGACCGTTCCAGGACCGCGCGTACGAGCGCTTTGGCCGCCACACCTTCCAGATGAGCGACGAGTTCTACCTGGACGCCGGCATCGATCCGCCCGAGGCAGACTTTTACGACGGCTATCCGCAGTACTACGACGGCATCGGCATGATCCGCTCGTATCTGGACGAGACAGACGATGTCCTTGCCGCCGACGCTGAGCGCCTTGCCCGCGTTCGCAAGGCTATGACCGCCCGCAACCAGCGCCTAGTATGTCTTTCGGGCGCCAGCGCACGCGATACCGTGGCCCGCTTCGTGGAGTCTCCACAGGGCCTTTCCGGCACCGTCACGGCCATCAAAAACCGCTACTTCGGCGGTAACGTGGACGTGACCGGCCTTATCGTCGCCAGCGATATCCTTGAGCAGCTGCCGAAAGACCTGTCGGGGGTTATGCTCTTTGTGCCTAAGCTCATGTTCAACGCTGACGGCATGACGCTTGACGAGTATCATCGTGACGATTTACTCGCAAGCCTTACCAGTCGCGGCGCCGAGGTTCATGTGGTGTCGACCATGCCGCATGAACTGCTCGATACCCTGGAGCACATCCTTAGCATTGTGCCTGCCGACTCTACTAATTCCGCTGACCCTACCCATTAAAGGAGAGCAGATGAAACCTATCGTCGCCGTCGTCGGACGCCCCAACGTGGGCAAGTCCACGCTCGTTAACCGCCTGGCCCAGACCTCGGACGCCATCGTCCACGAGTCCCGCGGCGTCACGCGCGACCGTTCGTATCACACGGCCGACTGGAACGGCTGCGAGTTCACTATCGTCGACACGGGCGGCATCGAGCCGCTCAAGAGCGATGACGTGTTTGCCACGTCCATCCGCGACCAGGCACTCGCCGCCGCCGAGGAAGCTGCCGTCATCCTGTTTGTGGTCGACGGCCGCACCGGCGTCACCGAGGAGGACGAGTCGGTCGCTCGCATGCTCAA
>USDE01000207.1 GCA_900553345.1 uncultured Collinsella sp. | reverse complement strand
TGATGCTGGGCATCATGGGCATGTTCGTGGCGCCGTTTGGCATGCTCGTGTCCAAGTGGGGCGCTCTGGTGGCGTTTGCGCAGACCGGCAACGTGCTCATGATCATGGTGCTTGCCTTTGGCTCGGCCGTGACGTTTTACTTCTGGGGCAAGTGGCTTGCCAAGCTTTCGGGCGTCGACCCCACGGCTCAAAACGTTGAGGTCAATGTCCATAGGACCGAATGGATGGCCCTCAACACCATCGCCGCGCTGCTGATTCTGTGCTGCGTGGCGTTCCCGGTTATCTCGAGCGGTCTGGTGTCGCCTTACTTGGCCATGGTGTTTGGCCGCGTGCCGTACGTTATCGGCAAGGATGCCATGTATCTGATGGTCGTTATCGTGGCTTTTATCGCCGTGGTGCTGCTGACTTCATTCCGCGTGAGCAACAAGCCGCACGTAAACGTATATCTTTCGGGCGTGGGAACCGACAACTACCGTCATTTCCGCGGCTCGATGGGCCACGAGGTGAAGGCCGAAAAGCGCAATTGGTACTCGGAGGACGCCCTTGGCGAGAAGCGTATTGGCCCCGCGGGTAGTGTCGTGTGCTGCAGCATTATCTTGTTTGCGCTGCTGTGTTGCGCGTGGATTGGGCCCGAGCGGCTTGCCATGAGCGCGCCCTCGGTGCTGCGCGGTAAGTATTTCGAAGGCTCGGGCGTCGTGGGCATATTTATTGGCACCGTGGCGTTTGCCCTGCTGGCGCCGCTTGTGGGCGGCCTGATCGACGGTGTTGACCGCAAGCTTTCGGCCCGCATGCAGGGCCGCGTGGGTCCGCGCCTGCTCCAGCCTTTCTACGACGTTGCCAAGCTGCTGCGCAAAGCTCCCGCCAGCGTAAACACCATGGACGATACCTACATGGCGTGTGCGCTCATCTTTACCGTCGTGGGCGGCGGCATCTTTGTGTCGGGCTCCAACACGCTGCTGTGCGCTTTTATGGTGACGCTCGCCGCGATCTTTGTGGTGTTGGCGTCCGCCTCGACGCAAAGCCCGTTTGCCCAGGTCGGCGCCGACCGCGAGCTGCTGCAGGTCATGAGTTACGAGCCCGCCGTTTTGCTGATGAGCGTGGGCCTGTACCTTGCCACCGATAGCTTCGATTCCATCGCCGTGACGGGGCAGTCGGCCCCCATCATCGTGTACAGCGCGCCCATTTTCCTCGCATTGCTCGCGGTGCTTACCATCAAGCTGCGCAAGTCGCCGTTTGACCTTTCGTACTCGCATCACGCGCATCAGGAGATCGTCCAGGGCGTCGCCACCGAGATGAGCGGCGGCACGCTGGCCAAGATGACCCTTATGCACTGGTGCGAGACCGTGCTGTTTTTGATGTGGGTGGGCATGTTCTTTGTTTGGGACAACCCCGTGAGTTGGGTGGTCGCCCTGGTCGTGATGGCCGCGACGTACTTTGTCGAGGTGCTGATCGACAACACCTTCGCGCGCAGCACCTGGCGCAGCTGCTTTAAGCTCGGCTGGGGCGTAGCGCTGGTGTTTGGCCTGCTCAATCTTATGCCCATCCTCGTCGACGTATTTATTTAGGAGGCGGCATCCATGGATCATAAAATGTCGCGCTCGCCGTGGGTTATTCATTACGACGGCTCGAGCTGCAACGGATGCGATATCGAGGTGCTGGCCTCGCTCACGCCGCTGTTCGATGCGGAGCGCTTTGGCGTGGTCAACACCGGCAACCCCAAGCATGCGGACATCTTTTTGGTGACGGGGTCGGTCAATGCCCAGAACCTGCCCGTCGTGCGCCAGATCTACAACCAGATGCTCGAGCCCAAGTGCGTGGTGGCGTGCGGCATCTGCGCGTGCTCGGGCGGCGTATTCCGCGATGCCTACAACGTGATCGGAGGCGTGGACCGCGCGATTCCCGTGGACGTATACGCGCCCGGGTGCGCCATTCGTCCCGAGACGGTGATTGATGCCATCGTGGAGGCGTGCGGCATCCTGGATCAGAAGGAGGCCGTGATGCGTGCTGGCGGTGACCCGCTTACCGTGGGCGGTGCTGCTACCTGGGATGGCGGCGTTGAGCTGGGCGAGGACGGGTTTGTGGCCGCGGCTGGGGCCGGCGACGCGCCCGCTGCTGGCGACGCACCTGCTGGGATGCCCGCAGCTGCAAAGGAGGCCGAGTAATGCAAAAGGCTATCTATACCATCGTCGGGATCGACGAGCTCCTGTCGCATGTCCAGGCGCTCAAGGGCGTCGGCGCGCGCTTTGTGCAAATGCACGCCGAGCGCAACGTCGACGACGGCACGTATCGCTTGGTCTATACGTTTATCAACGTTCGTGCTGCTCAGGAGCATATCGCGCGGGACGGAAACTATGCGATTGAGAACCTGGTAGTCGAGGGTATCGATCAGTATCAGGAGATTCCGTCCATCAGCTCGTACTATCCGGCGGTGTTCCCGTTTGAGAACGAGGCGCACGACCTGTTTGGTCTTGCCATTACCGACATGCAGCTCGACTTTAAGGGCTTTTTCTACCAGGTCTCAACGGCTGAGCCCATGAGCGTTATCACGCCCGAGGTGAAGGCTGCGCGCGAGAAGGCCATGAAGGTCCGTGCCGCTGCCGAGGCCAAGGCGCGCAAGGCCGCGGCCGAGAAGGCCGCCGCTGCCACGGCCGCTGCGGGGGAGGGCGATGCGGGCGCCGATGATGCTGAGGGCGCTGCCGTCGCTCAGCCCGCTGCGGCTGCCGGCTCCGATGCTCAGCACGATGAGGCTGCTGCGAAGGCCGCGCTCAAGGCCGCGGAGATGGAGACAAAGCTTGCCGCCATGGATCCCGAGAAAGCGGCCAAGGTCCGCGCGGCGCTTGTCGCAAAGGCCGCCCGCGACAAGCAGAAAAAGGAGGCGTAAGGTCCATGGCACATCGCTCCGTTATTCCGTTTGGCCCGCAACACCCGGTGCTGCCCGAGCCGCTTCATCTGGACCTGGTGATCGAGGACGACTGCGTCATCGAGGCAATTCCGCAGATCGGCTTTGTGCACCGCGGACTCGAGAAGCTCACCGAAAAGCGCGACATGCATCAGTTTGGCTACATCGCCGAGCGCATCTGCGGCATCTGCGCCGTGGGCCACAGCTACGGTTATGCCAGCGCCTGCGAGCGCATGCTCGGCATCGAAGCGCCCGGCCGTGTGCAGTATATCCGTACCATTTTGCATGAGCTTTCGCGCATTCACTCGCACCTGCTGTGGCTGGGCCTGCTCGCCGATGCCTTTGGCTTCGAGGCGCTGTTCTATCGTTCTTGGACCCTGCGCGAGCAGATTCTCAAGATCTTTGAGAGCACCTGCGGTGGTCGCGTGATTCTGTCGATCAACGAGATCGGCGGCCTTAAGCATGACATTGAGGACTCCGAGCTGGCGGGTATTGTCCAGACGCTCGATGCCATGCGCCCCGACTACGAGGCCCTGGTGCATACGTTTTTGGACGACAACAGCTGCGGCGAGCGCCTGCATGGCGTGGGCG
>USDE01000206.1 GCA_900553345.1 uncultured Collinsella sp. | reverse complement strand
TACCCTGGCTACCAGAAAGTCACCGACCCCGCAGTGCGTGCCAAGTTTGCCAAAGCTTGGGGCGTGCCCGAGGAAAAGCTCCCGCTCGAGGAGGGCTACAAGCTCACCGACCTGGGCCACCTGGTCGACGAGGGCAAGGTGCACTGCTTCTACAACTACGGCGAGGACCCGGTGCAGACCGAGCCCGATTCGGCCGGTATGCGCAAGACGCTCTCCGAGCTGGATCTGTTTATTTGCCAGGACATCTTCATGACGCAGACGACCATGCTCGCCGACGTCATCCTGCCCGCTACCTCTTGGGGCGAGCACGAGGGTGTCTTTACCGCATCCGACCGTAGCTTCCAGCACTTTGACGCGGCTGTTCCGCCCAAGGGCGAGTGCCGCCACGACTGGGAGATCTTCGCGGACCTGTCCACGCGTATGGGCTATCCCATGCACTACGACAACACCGAGCAGATCTGGAACGAGTGCATTAGCCTGTGCCCCAACTTTGTGGGCGCGACCTACGAGAAGATGGCTCCCGAGGGCGGTTACGCCCAGTGGCCGGTCAAGAGCACCGATGTGAACGACCACGGTACGCCCGACATGTTCGCTGGTGGCAAGTTCACCACCAAGGACGGCCGCGCCAACCTGATGGCGCACGACTGGGAGGCGCCCTCCGAGCTTCCCGACGATGAGTACCCGCTCATTCTGTGCACCGTCCGCGAGGTCGGTCACTACAGCTGCCGCTCGATGACCGGCAACTGCAAGACGCTGGCGCTGCTCGCCGACGAGCCCGGCTTTGTCCGCATGAATCCCGCGGACGCCGATGCGCGCGGTATCAAGAATGGCGACATCGTCTCGATTCACAGCCGCCGCGGCCAGGTATACAGCCGCGCCGACGTGAGCGATCGCATCAACAAGGGCACGGTCTACATGACCTACCAGTGGTGGATCGGCAAGTGCAACGAGCTGACCATGCACAAGGTCGACCCGGTCTCGCATACGCCCGAGGACAAGTTCTCCGCCTGCCAGGTCGACGCTATCGCCGACCAGGTTTGGGCAGAGGGCGAGGTGGAGCGTCAGTACACCGAGCTCAAGCAGGCTCTGGTGGACGCCGCCGCTCCTCAGGACGTTGAGCCCGGCGCCGCCAAGTTCGACGACGAGACGCACGTGAATCAAATCGTGTAGTCCCGTTCTCGTTGGCTTTTTGGGCCGGGCGTCCCGTACGTTCGGGAGCCCGGCCCGTTATTTTGAAAGGAAGTGGGGATGAACCGCTTCATCGACATCAACCCGGAGAGGTGCATCGGCTGCGGAACATGCCAGTCCGCCTGTGCCGACGCCCACCGGATGCAGGGTCTTCAGGATACGCCGCGCCTGGCGCTCGTGAAGACCGGCGGTATTTCGGCCGCCCTTGCCTGCCACCATTGCGAGGGTGCCCCCTGCGCCGAGGTCTGCCCGGTGAATGCCATCGAGCACGATGGCGACCGCATCCACGTCAAGGAGCAGGAGTGCATCGGGTGCAGGCTGTGCGCCATCGCGTGCCCCTTCGGTGCCATCCATCCCGATGGCACGTCTATCGCCGGTGTCGCAGGCATGTGCGACCCGACGCCTTCGTATCCTAAGTCCCTGAGCAGCCTGCTTACGTGGGCTCCTGGCCAGTACACCTGCGCTGTCAAGTGCGACCTGTGCGCCTTCGATCCGGAAGGCCCGCATTGTGTGGCGGCGTGCCCCACCAAGGCACTGACCGTCATGGGCGGCGCGGCCGATCGCGAGCTCGACGAGGCCAAGCGCCTGCGCTCGATCGAAAACGGTCCGTCCGTCGACGTTACCGCTGTGGCCCAGGGTCTGTCCGAGAAAGCAGAAGGGAGCGTAAACAATGGATAGCATGACGCTGTTTATCGCATCGCTTGCCGTCTCGTGCATCGGTGCGCTCGCCTCGGTTCTGCTGATCAAGGCCGATAACGCCGCCAAGACCGCCGGCTGCCTTATCGGCGCCGTCGCCGCGGTGCTTTCGTTTGTGGCCGGTATCCAGGCCGTGCTGGGCGATGTCACGTCGGTCGACACCATCGTGTTCTTCCCGTTTGCCCATTTCCAGCTGCTGCTCAACCAGCTGTCCGGCCTGTTCGTGGCGCTCATCTCGGTGCTCGCGTTTGCCGGTTCGATCTACGGTCTCAACTACTTTGATGAGTACCCGGGCAAAAAGGGCCGCGCCGGCTTCTTCTTTAACACCTTTGTGGCGTCCATGATGCTCGTCATCACCGCCGACAACGTGTTTTGGTTCCTGGTCGCCTTTGAGCTCATGTCGCTGACCTCGTACTTCCTGGTCGTGATCGAGGAGAACGAGAACTCCATCCATGGCGGTTGGCTCTACTTTGTGATCGCGCACGTGGGCTTTGTGCTCATCATGGCGAGCTTCCTCACCATGACCAACTTCGCCGGTGGCTCGTTTGCCTTTGCGGATTTCCGCGCCACGCAGTTTAGCCCCGCGGTCGCATCCGTGTGCTTCGTGCTCGCCTTCTTTGGCTTTGGCGCCAAGGCCGGTATCATCCCGCTGCACGGCTGGCTGCCCAAGGCACATCCCGAGGCGCCGTCCAACGTGTCGGCCCTCATGTCCGGCGGCATGATCAAGATCGGTATCTTCGGCATCCTCAAGGTTGGTCTCGACCTGCTCTCCGCCTCGGGCGTTCAGGTCTGGTGGGGCCTTATGGTCATGGTCTTCGGCGCGATCTCGTCGGTCCTCGGCGTGGCATTCGCCCTGCAGGAGCATGACATCAAGCGCCTGCTGGCCTATCACTCCGTCGAGAACATCGGCATCATTCTGCTCGGCGTCGGCGCTTCCATGGCCGCCATGGCACTCAACTCGGTCGGCATCGCCGTCCTGGCTCTGATGGCCGCCCTCTACCACACGTTTAACCACGCGATGTTTAAGGGCGAGCTGTTCTTGGGCGCCGGTGCACTGCTGTACTCCACGGGCACGCGCAATATGGAGAAGATGGGCGGCCTGTTCCGTCGTATGCCGGCAACGGCCATCTGCTTCCTCGTTGGCGCGCTTGCCATCTCGGCCATCCCGCCCTTCAACGGCTTTGTGTCCGAGTGGTTTACCTACCAGTCGCTGTTTAACGCTGCCATGCAGGGCGACAAGGCCGTCATGATCGTGGCCGTGTTCGCTGCCGTCGCGCTTGCCATTACCGGCGCGCTGGCTGTCACGTGCTTCGTCAAGGCCTATGGCGTCTCCTTTGCCTCCGCGCCCCGCTCCGAGGCCGCTGCCAATGCCAAGGAGGTTCCCGCCCCCATGGTGTTTGCGCAGGGCCTGCTCGCGGCCATCTGCGTCGTGCTGGGCATTGGCGCTCCCGTGATCGCGCCCGTGCTGGTCGATGTCGCCGCGTCCGTGCTGCATCCGTACGGTGGCGTGTTCGCCGCCGAGGGCATGGAGCTCATGAACCAGTACTCCGGCGCTGCCACCTCCACGCCCGCGATCGCCATTGCGCTCGTGGTGCTCGTCGGCCTTGCCTGCGGTTATCGCAAGCT
>USDE01000205.1 GCA_900553345.1 uncultured Collinsella sp. | reverse complement strand
GCATGCCCCGCCTCTTACACCACATCTCTGCGCGCTACCCACGCAAGAGTGATTTCGCTTCACATTTGGATCCACTCGAGGGTGATGGACACCCGACCCTGCTGAATACTCGCAATTTTGCACGTCGCTAGGGTACCCACCTTGTTAGTCGGCCTAGTTTCCGGCCCCGAAGACCCTGCCCTCGGGCGTGAAGCTGCTTGTTTGGTTGAGTGATGGGCTGCCTGGTTCGACGATTTGCATGTCATCGATTGCCGGAGCCTCGTTAATCGTCGGATCGTCCAATGTGATGCTTTCGAGCATTGCTTTTTCGAGGTCAATTCGTTGACGCTCTTCGGAATCCTGGCGAAGCTCCTCCTGGATTCGTCTCTTCTCCTCAATAAACCTTCTGAGCACAAACAGTCTCAGGTCCTCTTGCATGATTTGAAAGTCTTTTGGCAAACGCGAGGGGCGTATACCTTCTTTTCGTTGGACTGCCTCCATGACCCTAACGAAAGAGCTGGCATGCATAAAGGAATAACGGCTGACGGTGATGATTCCGTACCCCATGGACGCAAGTGCGTTCTTGCGTTCTTCGTCGATGGCGCGGTCTTCTTCCGCGTCGTGATAAAAACCGTTGTATTCAATATCTGTTCGAGATTTCTTCAGATATGCATCCAAAAAGAACTTTCTGCGTCTCGTGAGATTTTTTGCGGCGGCGGTGACCTGTAATTCGTAATCGGTCTCAATTCCCTTAATACCAAGTCCACCTTCGCTTTTGGGCAGCGTAAGCATCATGATAAATGCCGTTTCCATGGGAGATCGGCATCCGTCGCGTACACATTGAATAGCCTTTCGGGCAAGGGCCAAACCGTCGCATCTGGTAATGGAATTAAAGAACTGCTTTAACCTCTCGGTTGAGGTAAGTGGGAAACGCTCGGCATAAGAGCTAGAAGAACCGGTTCCAAGGGAATAGGCGCCGCACAGCTCAAAGTAGTACTCCACCAGTTCGCGAAAAGAAAGATAGGTGGCGGCCTGAAGTGCACATAGCTCAACGCCAACAATGTAGATGTCATCTTCCAGCTCTAAAAAACGCGAGCATGAGAATCGCTTTGACGAAACATGGCATTGACAGTTCATCGCGTAGCGCGCGTTCCTGCGATCAAACACCATTACCTCGAGGGATTCATTTGCGTCGCGGGCAACATCATGTTTGGCAAGCCATTCTGTGGCCGCGTCGAGGAGCGTTCCGGTGGGGCACGATCCGTAAATTGCGGCAGGGCTGCAGGACTCGATGTCTTTCGCAGACACCGAATGCGCGGCCTGGTAGACCGCTTTTGCCGTGTTATGTGACAAAACGATACTCATGGTAAGTATCGTGTCAGAAAATACCGTGTCGATGGTGCTGAGTGGGAAAGCCGTTTTTGGGGTCTAACCAAATGCTGTCCAAAAGCTTGACGCGATTATGGGCCCGTTCACCCTAAATCAATGTTTTCGCTGCTTGGCTATAGCATAGAAATGCTCAATTTCTGCACATTTGGTATCGATGCATCGCTATCTGAACACAAATCACGTGTCGGGAAAGTACCGAAATAGTTAAAAAATAGGGTTCAGAATTTGTGAAGAGCGGGCCTGCTTGTGGAACGTAGGGCGGCCCCGCCGCGAGGTTTCCCGCTGCGAGGCCGCTCGTGATCTACGCCGTGGTTTGTCGCAGACGTTTCTACTTCGCAAACAGGTTCTTGAGGTTGAACTCGGCTTGGACGGTACGGAGCATGAGGTCAGTGTCGTCGAGGCCCAGATGCTGCTCGTTGGCGTCGGCGGCGAGGGTGCCGCGTCGGCGCGCCCAGTTCTCGAGTGCAGCGGGCGCGGACTCGCGGGGGAGCGAGCGCACGTCGGCGTCCAGGCTGCGGCAGATCTGGCGCGAGTCGATGACGATAATCTTGCCTGTGCGGCGTGCCTCGGCGTAACCGTCCAGATGAATTTTGAACCAGCTGTCCTCGAAGGCGGCGTTGTGCGCCATATAGGGATACTTCTTCATGAGCTTGAGCAGCTGCTTCTGCAACTCCTTGTTCTCGCGGAACGGCTTTTTGCCGTCGATGTCGTCCCAGGTGATGTGATGGATGTTCGATAGCGGCACATCCTCGCCGCGGTAGATGTCGGGCAGGCCGCAGTAGTGCGCCTCGGCGTCATGCGGCACGGCGTCGCTGGTGAGGTCCATAATCTCCCAGCCCACGTTGATGATGTAGCCGCGCTCGGGCGCGCGACCGGTGGTCTCGATGTCGATGCCCAGCACCGTGCCTTGGATGGGCTTGCGGGCATAGGCCACGCCGAGTGCGTCGCGGTCACCTCGGATCTCGCGCATGACGGACGCGGCGGTGCGCTTTTGCATCTTGCCGATGGCCGCGCAGGTGTCGGCATCGGACAGGCCGCGCGAGAGCGTCGCGGGCGTCACGTTGCGTAGGCGTGCCTCGCCAATCTGGTCGCACAGGTCGCGGTTGCGGTCGGCCAGGTCGCGCACGGTGGCAAAGTCGAAGCCGGGGTCACCCTCGGCGGTAAAGTACTCGGTCTCGAGCACCTTGAGGGCCTCCTCGCCCTTCTGACGCTCAGATTCCATGGCGCCGTGGTCGCCGTAGATAAACATGGGGATAAACGGCTGGCGCTCGTATTCGAGTGCTTGCGAAACATTCATATGCTGCTCCTTGGACGGGCCGCGTTGCGCGGCTCGGGGTTACTGAGTTGTGGCGAGATGATAGTTTACCATGGGCAACTATTGGCGCCGCGCCCGGGACAACTACAATACCCTAGTTGACCGCTAGGACTTTTACAATGCTGCCGAAAGACACGAAAGGTTCCATCCGTCATGGATTTACTGATTGATATTCTGCTCGACGCCGGCAAAGACACGCTGTCGTTGGTGCCGTTTTTGTTGGTGACGTATCTTGCCCTCGAGACACTTGAGCACGTTGCGGGCGATCGCGTCAACGGCGCTATCAAGCGCGCCGGCGCCGCGGGTCCCGTGGTTGGCTCGCTTCTGGGCATGGTGCCGCAGTGCGGGTTTTCGGCCATGGCAGCGACGCTGTACGCTGGCCGCGTCGTGACGCTGGGTACGCTGGTGGCGGTGTTTCTCTCGACCTCTGACGAGATGTTGCCGCTGTTGCTCGCCGAGCAAGTTCCCGTGCAGACCATGGCGATGCTTTTGGCTTCGAAGGCGCTAATCGCGCTGGTCACGGGCTTTATCGTGGATGTGACTATCCGCGGCCTTCGTCGTAATGCCCGCGCGCACGCGGCGATTCGCCGCACCGTGCTGGGGACCGCTGCCAATCCGGCTCATGTGAACTGCGCTCACGACGATCATACCGGGGGCGACATCATTGACGAAGTGGCCGAGGCGGGCGTAAGTGCCGATCACATTCACGAGCTGTGCGAACGCGATCATTGCGGCTGTGATGAAGACGAGGACGAGCACGGGCACGACCACAGCCACGACCATGGTCACGCGGACAAGCACGAGCACCACCACGACCACAGCCACGACCATGGTCACGCGGAC
>USDE01000204.1 GCA_900553345.1 uncultured Collinsella sp. | reverse complement strand
CGTTAAGCGCAATCCCGTGCGCGTCGAGGAGTTCCGCAGCATCCGCGGCACCGATCAGCTGGGGGAGCGCGACGCGGACGGCGCGCTCATGGCCATTAAGCGCGGTGCGAGCTGCCCGCACGATCGCCTGCCGCTCATGGTGCGCGGGCACCGTCAGATTTCGCCGGAGTTGGAGAGCGTGACGGACCTGATGTATGCACTCATTCGCCTGGTTGCCGAGCGCTCGGGCGTGGCGACCTCGGTCATTGCCTCGCGCGATGACCTGGCCGACTATATTGAGCATCCCGAGCAGAGCCCCCTGCGCGAAGGCTGGCGCTTTGAGCTCGTGGGCTCGCGCCTGGACGATCTGCTCTCGGGCAATATGGGGCTGACGGTCAAAGATGGCAAAATTGAATTGCTATAAGGAAGCCTAGCCGCTTGAGTGGGTAGAATGCCTCCAACGTGTATCTCGATTTGGAGGAATTCGCATGCCTTATTACTATGGATACGGCTTTGGCATTGACCCGCTGTACCTGCTGGTTGTTCTTGTCTGCACGGTGCTTGGCCTTGCTGCGCAGAGCTATATCAACTCGACATACAAGACCTGGTCCAAGGTTCGCTCGGACGGCGACACGGGTGCCACGGTCGCTCGTCGCATGCTCGATGCCAACGGTTGCAACGCCGTGGGCATCAAGGGCGTCGCTGGCGAGCTCACCGATTATTACAACCCGCAGGACAACAACCTGTATCTGTCGGATGCCAACCGTTCGGGCGGGTCTGTCGCAAGCGTTGCCGTCGCCTGCCACGAGGCGGGCCATGCCGCCCAGCGTCAAAGTGGTTATGCCATGATGAAGGTGCGCACCGCTTTGGTTCCCGTCGTCAACTTTACCCAGAACACCTGGACGATCGTTCTGCTCATGGGCCTGTTCATGAACATCGCGGGGCTCACGACCCTCGCGCTGGTTTTCTTCTCGTTTAGCGTGCTGTTCCAGCTGGTTACGCTGCCGGTCGAGATCGATGCCAGTCGCCGCGCTGTGGCGTATATCGAGCAGTCGGGCATGAGCTCCAAGCAGGTCAACGGTGCCAAGAAGGTGCTGACGGCGGCGGCGCTCACCTACGTGGCGGCGGCGCTCACCTCGATCATTCAGCTGCTCTACCTTATGGCTCGCTACAACAGAAACTCCAACCGATAACAAATTGGCTTGACAGGCGCCGCGGAGATTTGTGTCCCCGCGGCGCTGTACTATGTGTTGGACTTGAATTTGCGCAGGGCCGGAGCCCTTGTGCACGATGACGAAAGGAGGCTGCGTGGCAGGCTGGAATCTAACCGGCAATGCCGTTTCTGCTGAGTTTGACGGATCGGACGAGCAGGAGCGCAAAGAGCTCAGCGTGAGCCAAGCGGTGGAGATCGCCGCCGGTGCGCTCGATGCCATTCCGCAGCTGAGCGTCCTGGGCGAGGTCACGGGCTTCCGTGGCCCCAATGCCCGAAGTGGCCACTGCTACTTCCAGATTAAGGACGATTCGGCCGCCGTTGACTGCATCATCTGGAAGGGCGCCTACCTTAAGCGCACCTTCGACTTGCGCGACGGCATGCAGGTAAGCTTTAAGGGCAGCTTCAATCTCTACAAGCCTACGGGTCGCATGAGCTTCGTCGCCCGCTCGTTCTCGCTGGCGGGGGAGGGCCTGCTGCGTCAACAAGTGGCTCAGTTGGCCGAAAAGCTCCGCCGCGAGGGCCTGATGGACGAAGCGCGCAAACGTCGCATTCCGGTTTTTTGCTCGCGTGTGGCGGTCGTCACCTCGCTTTCGGGTGCCGTGATCGACGACGTTAAGCGCACATTGCGCCGTCGCAACCCGCTCGTCGAGCTCGTCTGCGTAGGCGCAAAGGTCCAAGGCGAGGGTGCGCCGGAAGAGCTTATTGAAGGCTTGCGCCGCGCCGCTGCCATTACGCCGGCGCCCGATTGCATCTTGCTGGTGCGCGGCGGCGGTTCCTTCGAGGACCTCATGACCTTTAACGACGAGGAGCTTGCCCGTGCGGTGGCAGCCTGTCCCGTGCCCGTGGTGACGGGCATTGGACATGAGCCCGATACCTCGATCTGCGACATGGTGAGCGACCGTCGCGCCTCCACGCCAACGGCAGCGGCGGAATCGGTGGCACCGGCTATGACGGAGTTGGCCGACGTGCTCGAGACGCGCCATCAGCGTCTGGGCGCCGCGATGGGATCGATGATTGGGTCGAATCAGGTCGATTTGGAGATGCTCGATCAGCGCGGTCGCCGTGCCTGGGATGCCTATACGGCTCGCTTGGGCGATGCCCTCGATGCCGCCGCATGCCGCCCGTGCCTCAACGAACCAACGTTTATGGTCGAGCGTCGCGAATCGGAGCTTGCGCTGACTGCCGATCGCCTGTCCGGCGCCATAGTACGCTCGGTCGGGACATTCCGCTTCAACTTTGAGCGCCTGCCCGAGCGCCTGGTTGCAAGCACCTCGGGGCTCGATGGCAAACGCCATGCGCTCGCGCTCGCGAGCTCTCGCCTGGAGCATCAGGGGCGCACGATGCTCAGCAAACCCGCGTCCGACCTCGGCCGAGCTGCCGCGTCGCTCGATGCCTTGTCGCCGCTCAAGGTGCTTGCCCGCGGTTACTCCATCGCGTACAGCGATGATGGCGTGGCCACGAGTGCCAAGACCTTTAAGCCCGGCGACGCCATTCGTGTGCGCATGGCAGACGGCAACGTGGCGGCAACGGTCGATACGGTCGAGTAAGCCGCGTTTCATAGCGATAAACCTTTAGGAAAGGAAACAGATATGGCAGAGAAGACCCCGGTCGAGCAGCTTACGTACAAGCAGGCCTCGCAGGAGTTGGAGCTCATCATCCGCAGCTTGGAGTCGGGCGATATGGAGCTCGAGGAGTCGCTCGAGAGCTACACCCGCGGCGTCGAGCTCCTCAAGAGCCTGCGCACCCGCCTGTCCGATGCCGAGCAGAAGGTCTCGGTGCTCCTTAAGGACGTCGACGGCAACGACGTGCTCGCCGACGGCGAAGCCGCCAACACCGACGACAACCTCTCGTTCTAACCATCCCGACCAAATATAATTACCTTGGTCTGCGAGAAAGGAACCAACCATGTGTGATTGCATCTTCTGCAAAATTGCCAACCACGAGATCCCCTCGACCGTTGTCTATGAGGACGATCAGGTCATCGCGTTCGACGACCTCAATCCCCAGGCGCCGGTCCACACGCTCGTGATCCCCAAGAAGCACTACAGTGACATCGCCGACAACGTGCCGGCCGAGACCATGGGCGCCATGGCTCACGCCATCCAGGAGGTCGCCAAGGCCAAGGGCCTGGAGGACGGTTTCCGCGTCATCTCCAACAAGGGCGTTAATGCCGGTCAGACCGTCATGCACTTCCACATGCACGTCCTCGGCGGCAAGAACCTGGGCGAGAACCTCATCTGAGGACGCACAGCCCGTCGCCTTGGCTGCCTTTGGAGTAACCTATGCAGCTTTCTCAACTCGAATACCTTCAAGCGGTAGCGAACTACGGCGGCGTGCGCAAAGCAGCTC
>USDE01000203.1 GCA_900553345.1 uncultured Collinsella sp. | reverse complement strand
GCGGCGCTCTTGTCGGAGCGCCGCGTTTTTTATATCGAAAGGTGGCACCATGCAGGCATCGCAGCGTCTCGATCGCTTTGGCGCGGAGGTCTTCGCCTCGCTCAACAACAAGCTTCTCGCGCTGAAGGCTCAGGGCAAGACCATTTACAACATGAGCGTGGGCACGCCCGACTTTAAGCCGTACGGCCACGTGGTCGATGCGCTCACGCAAGCCGCCCAGGATCCCGAGATGTGGAAGTACGCCCTGCGCGACCTGCCCGAACTCAAGCAGGCCGTGTGCGATTACTATGAGCGTCGCTTTGGCGTTTCGGGCATTACGCCGTCCATGGTGCAGTCGTGCAACGGCACGCAGGAGGGCGTTGGCCATTTGGGCCTGGCTCTGCTCGATCCGGGCGATACCATCCTGGTGCCCGATCCGTGCTATCCGGTCTTTGAAGCGGGTGCCAAGATCGCCGATGCCAAGCTCGAGTACTATCCGCTGGTTGCCGAGCACAATTACCTGCCCTATGTGGCGGGCATCGATCCCGAGGTGGCCGATCGTGCCAAGTACATGATCGTGTCGCTGCCCGCGAACCCGGTGGGCTCGGTGGGCACGCCCGAGATCTACGAGGAGATCATCGCTTTCGCCCGCGAGCACGACCTGCTCATCGTCCATGACAACGCGTACTCCGACATCGTGTTCGACGGCGAGCCGGGTGGCAGCTTCTTGCAGTATCCCGGTGCGCTCGAGGTGGGCGTGGAGTTCTTCTCGCTTTCCAAGTCGTTTAACGTCACCGGTGCCCGCATTGGCTTTTTGGTCGGTCGCGAGGACGTGGTCTCGGCCTTTGCCAAGCTGCGCGGCCAGATCGACTTTGGTATGTTCTTCCCGATTCAGAAGGCTGCTATCGCCTGCCTGAACGGTCCGCGCGATGAGGTCGAGGCGCAGCGTCTTAAGTACCAGGAGCGCCGCGATGCCCTGTGCGACGGTCTCGAGGGCCTGGGCTGGGAGCGCCCCAACGCGCATGGATCTATGTTTGTGTGGGCCAAGCTTCCCGGTGATCGCACCGATTCCATAGCGTTTTGCGAGGAGCTTATGGAGAAGGCCGGCGTTGTGGTGACGCCGGGCGCGAGCTTTGGCCCTTCGGGCGAGGGACACGTGCGCATGGCGCTGGTCCTGCCGCCCGACCAGATCGCTTTGGCTGTCGAGGCCATTCGCGAGGCGGGCCTGTATTAGAAAGGTATTTCGGCTCGTCAATAGCTCGAAACCGATTTCGTGCAGTTATTTTACGAATCCTGCAAACAATTTCGGTAAACGGTCGATTTTTGGCTGCGAATAGGAGCATAATCAAAGTCCCGATTGGATGTATTGGGATTACGGCAAGCCGCTCGGGTCGTTCCCGGGCGGCTTGTTTGTGGAGAGAGATGGGAGTTTCTAATGGTTAACGAGAAGAAGGTCGCTATTGTCGGCTGCGGCTTCGTCGGTTCGTCTTCGGCGTTCGCTCTGATGCAGAGCGGTCTGTTCTCCGAGATGGTCCTCATCGACGTGGACAAGAACCGCGCCGAGGGTGAGGCTCTGGATATCGCGCACGGCATGACGTTTGCCGAGCCGATGAAGATCTACGCCGGCGATTATTCCGATGTCGCCGACGCCGCCATGATCGTCGTCACCGCTGGCGCTGCCCAGAAGCCCGGTGAGACCCGCCTGGACCTGGTCAACAAGAACGTTAACATCTTTAAGTCCATTATCCCCGAGATTAAGAAGTCCGGCTTCGACGGCATTCTGCTAATCGTCTCCAACCCGGTTGATGTTCTGACCTATGCTGCCATCAAGATGTCCGGCCTGCCCGAGGGCCATGTCATCGGCTCCGGCACCGTGCTCGACACTGGCCGTCTGCAGCAGATGCTTGGTGCCCACGTCGAGGTTGACCCGCGCGATGTCCAGGCCTATGTCATGGGCGAGCACGGCGACTCCGAGTTTGTCGCTTGGTCCAGCGCTCAGGTTGCTGGCGTTCCGCTGAACACCTTCTGCGAGCTTCACGGTCATCTGGAGCACGAGGCTGCCGAGAAGCGTATCGCCGAGGACGTCAAGAACTCCGCCTACACCATCATCGAGAAGAAGCACGCCACCTACTACGGCGTCGCCATGGCCGTCAAGCGCATCTGCACCGCTGTCATGCGCGATGAGCAGACCGTTCTGCCCGTTTCCTCGCTCATGGTGGGCGAGTATGGCCTGTCCGATCTGGCTATCTCCATGCCGACGGTCGTTGGCCGCGACGGCGTCGTCTGCCGCGTCCCCGTGCCGCTGAACGATGACGAGCAGGGCGAGCTCACCGCTTCTGCCAAGGCCCTCAAGGACATCATCGACAGCGTCGATTTCTCCTGCTAAATCCAGCTCGTTTGCCAGCAAGCTACAATGAAGGCGCCCAGGCCCCACGGCCCGGGCGCCTTTTTGGTGCATTGGGGTCAGGTTACTTTGCACCAAAAGGGGCGCGATTGGTGCAAGCAAACCTGACCCCTTGCGCCATTGTTGATGGGAGAGCCATGTCGGAATCGCCTAACTTTTTGACGTATGCCCAGACGGCGTTTGATTCGTTTGAGGAGCGGACGTTCTGCGCGGTGGACAGCCTGGTGTTTGCATGGCTGTCGTATTTGCGCTTGCCGGGCGATATGCCGGAGCTTGCCGGCTGGCAGGGACTGGATGTGCGCGAGCTGCTACGTGCCGAGTGCTACCAGGACATGATTGGCGACCTGTGGGACCCGGAGGAGAGTCGCGCCTTGCTGGAGGCTGTTGCGGCAAGTCCTCGCTACCGCGGCGTGCGCGTTTGCGGTTATCGTGCCGTGAACGATGCGTCGATGACGGAGCAGTTTGCAGCCATGACGTTCCGATTTCCGGCAGGATTTAGCTACCTTTCCTTCCGCGGGACCGACAGCACGATCGTGGGCTGGAAAGAGGACTTTAACATGGCGTTCCGGTGCCCCGTGCCTTCCCAGGAATCTGCGGCGCGCTATGTGGACGAGGCGGCAGCCGCGATTGACGGGCAGTTGTTGTGCGGAGGCCATTCCAAGGGCGGCAACTTGGCGGTGTATGGCGCGGCGATGTGCTCTGACGACGCTGGCGACCGAATCGAGAGAGCCTTCTCGCATGATGGCCCCGGCTTTGTCGAGGAGTTCCTGAGTGGCGACGCCTTTGCGCGTCTGTCCGGTCGCATCGATAAGACCCTGCCGCAGTCTTCGATATTCGGCATGATGTTCGAGACGCAGGAAGATTACGCCATTGTCGAGAGCACCGAGTTCAGCCTGCTGCAGCACAATCCCTTCAGCTGGGTCGTTGACGGCTGCGACTTTGTGTATTGCGAGCGCCTGTCTGCCGGCGCGCGATACGTCGATAGCTCTATTCGTGAGATGTTGCTCGCGGTGGAGCCTGCCGAACGCGAGCGCTTCGTAGATGCGCTGTTCTCCGTGTTTGAGGCCACGGGCGCCAAACGGTTTGCGGATATCGCAGGGAATCTGCGCGAGAGCCTGCCAGTGATGCTTCAGGCTGCTCAGGGCTTCGACAAGGATACGCGCCGCTTTATCTCGCAG
>USDE01000202.1 GCA_900553345.1 uncultured Collinsella sp. | reverse complement strand
TACCCGCCTTTCGCTCTCCAGCTCCAGCGTGGACGAGGTCATCCAGCGCCGTGTGCTCGAGAAGACCGCGCCGGCGGCCGATATGCTTGCACAGGTTTACGAGCAAGACGCCGCCGTGCTTAAAAACAACTTTACCTTTGAGGGTGGCTCGCGCTCCGACCTTGCCGGCTACGCCAACTCCAAGGATTTTGTGGCCAGCTACCCGTTTGTGGGCTACCAGTTTAAGCTCCTGCCCGACGTGATGACCGAGGTGCGCAAGCACGGTGTCAAGGCCAAGCACATGTCAACGGGCGAGCGCTCCATGCTGAGCGCGTTCCAGGAGAGCGCTCAGGCCATCCAGTATGACCAGACCGGTGCACTCGTGCCGTTCTGGTGCTTCTTCGACACTATCTCCAAAGACCTTGAGCACGGCATCAACCAGGTGGTCGACCGCGCGGTCCGTGCGGCCGAGGACGCAAAGGGCCTTGAACCCTACGACGTTCAGGTGCTCAAGCTCCTGTACCTGATTCGTTACATCGGCTACGTTAAGGCCACGGTCGAGAACATCTCCATCTTCATGATCGACGGCCTCGACGTGGACATGCGCGCCCTCAAGGACCGCGTCAAGGAGTCCCTTGCCCGCCTGGAGCGCGAGAACTACGTGGCACGCCAGGGCGATGCCTATAGCTTCCTCACCGACGAGGAGCAGGAGATAGCGCAGGAGATCGCACGCACTCCGGTCGATAACGCGCAGGTGATCGAGTCTATCAAAAAGCGCCTGTTCGACAGCATCTACACCGCGCGTAAACTCAACCGCGGGGCCAACGACTTTCCTTTTGACCGCTATGTGGACGGCTCAATCCACGGTGCCAGCATGGGCGGCATGGAGCTTTGCGTGGCGACTATGGCGAGCGATCTGGGCCGTGCGGACGATACCGAGCTGGCCTTGGCTTCTTCGGGCAAAGCCATCGTGGCTTTGAGCGACGAGGCGGATTATTGGGAGACGCTCGTCAACGCCGCCAAGATCCGCAAGTACGCCAAGACGCGAAATCTCCAGGAGCTTCAGCCGAGTACGCGCCAGATAGTCGAGTCCAAGATGCGCGAGGCAGCCTATAACGAGAAAGAGGCCGATGTCCTTTTGAGCGAGGCCGTACTCCATGCACGTTGCGCGGTCAACGGCCGCATAATTGAGGTCCGCGCGGCCAAACCCGCTCAGGTCTTTGAGCAAGTGCTGGCGCAGCTGTGCGATGTGGTCTTTGAAAAGGCCGACTATATCGGCGCGCCGGTCACGAGCGATTCCGATATCCGCTCCACTCTGGCGGGCAACGTTCAAGTGGGGCTCGCTGGCATGGACGCGGGCAACACGCGTGCGCTCAAGGAGGTCGAGGACTACCTCAAAGTTCAGCACCAGCGCCACCTGGATACCGCTATGGGCGATATCCAGCGCAGGTACCAGCAAAAGCCCTATGGCTGGCGCGAGGTTGACATCGCAAATGTGGTGGCGCAGCTTGTAGTGGAGCAGCGCGCGCAGGTGCTGTTTGGCGGTCAGACGGTTCAAGCTAACGACAGCCGCATGGTGTCGCTCCTGCGTAAGGATGCCGATAAGGCCCAGGTGCGTTTGCGCGTGCGCATGAGCGACCGGTTGCTGCGCGCCACGGGCGAGCTTATGCGTGGCCTGTTTGATCTCAAGACCGTGCCCTCCAACGAGGATGAGCTCGTGGCCGAGCTCAAGGAGCGCCTTGAGGGCTTGCGTGGGGTGTGCGTTGCCATGGCACGCGACTACTACACGGGTATCAAGCCGGCCTACCCGTATCCCGGTGAGGACGAGTGCGAGAAGATGCGCTCGGAGGTGGTCGACGTTCTTAAGGACCAGAGCGATTCCGAGGCGTTCTTGACCACGTTCACCAAGCACGAGGACCGCCTGTTCGATGCCAAGGAAGACTTTGACAAGGTGGTTGAGTTCTTCGAGTCCAACCAACGAACAGCGTTTGACCACGCCAAGGATTTCTTGAGCCGCACCGAGGGCATCGAGTATGCCTCCGATGACATTCCCAACGCTGTGGAGAACGTGGCAAAGGTACGCGAGATCCTCAAAGACCCAAAGCCCTACGGCCGCATTAAAGACCTTCAGCCGTTGATGGCACCCGTCGAGGAAGACATCAAAAAGCACCTGGGCATTCGCCGCAACGAGTTCTTGTGTCGTATCGAAAACGACCTGCAGGATTTGCGGAAGCAGGCCGAGAGCCAAGAAGGTTTTGTCAAGCAGGCCAAGGATGCCATCGCGGACGCCAACACCAGGTATGAGTCGTTCAAGAACCGCGCCCATGGCGTCCAGAGCCTCAACGAGCTTAACGCCCTCGCGGCAAACTGGGAAAACTGGATCGTTGCTGCAACCAACAAGATATACGACGCCGTGGATGAGGCCCGCATGCGAATGGACAACGAGCGCCGCACCACCGAGGTCACGAGTACGGGTGAGGTGGTCAAGAAGATCTCCAACAAGGGCGCCGCATCGTCTGCGCCCGTGCCCGCGTCTAAGCCCCAGCGCAAGATCAAGACCGTGCGCCGCGCCGATTTGGCCAAGCCGAGTCGCCTCTTGTCCGCAGAGGATGTGGAGCGCTACGTGGACGACCTGCGCTCTCGCCTCATGCAGGAGCTCGCTGCAAACGACGAGATTCGTATCAACTAACTCGCGGGGCCACCGGTGCCAAAGCGAGCACCGGTGGTTTATGGCGTTTAGAAAGGCTCATCAACCATGAACGATTCTGCTCTTAAGAGCTTCTGCACCTGGGCCCGTACAGAGCTCATCAAAGGCGTGGAGGCACAGATGGTGCGCTACGGCATCACCGAACCTGCACCTTCGCCCGTTGGGTCCGAGACCGTCAACGGCCTGCCCCTAAGTCCTGCTGAGGTTGAGCAGCGTGACGAGCTGCTGCGCATACAGACAGAGGTGGGTCACGAGGCGCTGCGCGACCGAGCGGCCTACACCTGGTTCAACCGCATCGTGGCCATTCGCTTTATGGATGCACGCGGATGGCTCCCCAGCCGTATGCGCATGCTGAGCCGTGCGGACGGCAGCCATGGCAGCGAGGCCGTGGAGAACGCACTGGACGTGGAGATAGCGACGGCCGATACCGATCGCATAGCCGAGCTCAAGATGGCGGGCTTGGATGAACCGCTGTGGCGCTACCTGTTTATGGCTCAGTGCGAGGAGCTTGCCGATTGCCTGCCGGGCGTCTTTGAACGCGTGGGCGGTGCCATGGAGCTGCTGTTGCCCCAGGGCCTCATGATGTCCGACGGCGTGGTGGGCAAACTCAACACCATTCTCGCTGACGAGGACTGGCGCAAGGGCGTGACCGTTCTGGGCTGGATGTATCAGTACTACAACGCTGACGTCAAAGACGAGTTCTTCAAGGCAAAACGCAAAGCAGCGGCGGCGGACATCGCGCCCGCCACGCAGCTCTTCACCCCCGAGTGGATCGTGCGCTATATGGTCCAGAACTCGCTCGGCCGTCTGTGGATGCTCAACAACCCGGGGAGTTCGCTACGCGAGCGCATGGAGTATTACATCGAGCCCGATGCTGAGCAC
>USDE01000201.1 GCA_900553345.1 uncultured Collinsella sp. | reverse complement strand
CCAGCGAGCGACGCAGGTCGGACTTGCGAATCTTGTTGACGTTGATGCCGTCGTAGCGGATCTTGCCGTCGGCAATGTCGTAGAAGCGGTTGATGAGGTTGGTGATGGTCGTCTTACCGGCACCGGTGGCACCGACAAACGCGACCTTCTGGCCCGGCTTGGCGTACACAGAAACGCCGTGCAGCACCTCGTGGTCGGGCGTGTAGCCAAAGTCCACGTTATCCATGACCAGGTCACCACGCAGCGGCACGTACTCGATCTCGCCGGTCGCGCGGTGCGGGTGCTTCCAGGCCCACATGCCGGTGCGGTGGTCGGCCTCCTCGAGCTGCCAGGTGTCGGGATTCACCTGTGCGTTGACAAGCGTCACGTAGCCCTCGTCGGCCTCGGGCTCCTCGTCGAGTAGCTCAAAGATACGCTCGGCGCCGGCAAGGCCCATGACCACGGCGTTGATCTGCTGCGAGATCTGGCCGATCTGGCCGCAGAACTGCTTGGTCATGTTGAGGAAAGGCACCACGACGGCGATGGAGAGCGCCATGCCCGAGAGGCTCAGGTTGGGCACGCCCAGCGCCAGGAAGATGCCGCCGGTCAGCGCGACCAGCACGTAGAGCAAGTCGCCCAGGTTCCCGAGGATCGGCATGAGGATGTTGGCGTACATGTTGGCCTTCTGCGAGACCTCGAAGAGCTTCTCGTTGCGCTCGTCAAAATCGGCCTCGGCGGCGGACTCGTGACAGAACGCCTTGACGACTTTCTGGCCGTTCATGACTTCCTCGATATGGCCCTCGACCACGCCGAGCTCGGTCTGCTGCGCGATAAAGAAGCGCGCGGAGTTGGAGCCGAGCAGCTTGGTCATAAAGGTCATAAAGGCGACGCCGGCAATGATGACCAGGCACATCCACATGCTGTAGTACAGCATGATGAAGAACACGGTGACGATGACGATGATCGTCATGAGCAGGTTGGGCAGCGACTGGCTGATCATCTGGCGCAGTGTGTCGATGTCGTTGGTGTAGTGGCTCATGATGTCGCCGCGCTGGTGCGTGTCGAAGTAGCGGATCGGCAGGTCCTGCATGCGGTTGAACATCTTCTCGCGCAGCTTCTCGAGCGAGCCCTGCGTGATGACGGCCATGGCGCGGTTCCAGAAAAGCGAGGAGGCGACGCCTACGGCGTAGATGCAGCCGAGGGTGGTCACGAGCTTCAGAATCTTGGGCTGCGCGGCCGTCCAGTCGCCCGACTGCCACGATTCGCTAATGACCTGCAGCGCGCTCTGGAGAAACGTCGCGCCGATGGAGTTGATGATGGCGCAGAGCACAACGCCGGCGACGACGAGGGGCAAAAGCACGGGGTAGAAGCCAAAGAGCATCTTGATCAGGCGCGTCATGGTGCCGCCCTTGCGGTTGCGCGCGCGCTCGGCGGTAGCTGCCTTACTCATGTGCCTCGCCTCCTTCCTGGGTCTGAGCTTGCGGCGCGGATGCCTCGGTGTTGGCTGCGACGGTCTCGGCCGCCTCCTCGCCCTCGGCACTCATCTTGTTTTGCGAGGTAAAGGTCTCGCGGTAGATCTCGCTCGTCTTGAGCAGCTCGTCATGGTTGCCGATGTCCTTGATGCGGCCACCCTCCATGACGATGATGCGGTCAGCATCCTGCACGGAGCTAATACGCTGGGCGATGATGAGTTTGGTCGTGTTGGGCAGGTAGCTCGCCAGGCCCTCGCGGATCTTGGCGTCGGTCTTGGTGTCGACGGCGCTCGTGGAGTCGTCCAGGATCAGAATCTTGGGGCGACGCAGCAGGGCACGCGCGATGCACAGGCGCTGCTTCTGGCCACCGGAAACGTTGGAGCCGCCCTGCTCGATCCAGGTGTCGTAGCCCTTGGGGAAGCCGTCGACGAACTCGTCGGCGCAGGCCAGATGTGCGGCCTCGCGGACTTCCTCGTCGGTGGCGTTCGGGTCGCCCCAGCGCAGGTTCTCGGCGATGGTGCCGCTAAACAGCACGTTTTTCTGCAGGACCATGGCTACCTGGTGGCGCAGCGCGTCCAGGTCGTAGTCGCGCACGTCTACGCCGCCGACGCGCACGGTGCCCTCGGTGACATCGTACAGGCGGGCGATCAGGTTCACGAGCGTCGACTTGGCCGAGCCGGTGCCACCGATAATGCCGATGGTCTCGCCGCTCTTAATATGCAGGTCGATATCGTCGAGCGCCTGGCGGCGGGCATGCTCGGAATACTTAAAGCTCACGTGATCGAAGTCGATGGAGCCGTCGGCAACCTCGTGCACGGGCTCGGTCGGGTTGGCGATCGTGGGCTCGGCGGCCAGCACCTCGGTAATGCGGTGCGCCGACTCGTCTGCCATGGTTACCATGACAAAGATCATCGACAGCTGCATTAGGCTCATCAGAATCTGGAAGCCGTAGGTAAAGATGGAGGAGAGCTGGCCCACATCGAACAGGGTGCCCTGGCTCGTGATGATGAGCTTGGAGCCCAGGTAGATGATGACGACGAACGCGCCGTTGACGCAGATGTTCATCATGGGGTTGTTGAAGGCGAGCAACTTCTCGGCGCGGGTGAAGTCCATCTGGACGTCGCGCGCGGCGGTGGCGAACTTCTCCTTCTCGTAGTCCTGGCGCACGTAGCTCTTGACCACGCGCATGCCGGTGACGTTTTCCTCGACCGATTCGTTGAGCGCGTCGTACTTGCGGAACACGCGGGTAAAGATCGGGCGCACCTTATAGATGATAAAGAACAGGCCAAAGCCCAGCAGCGGAATGATGACCAGGTAGACCATGGCGACGCTGCCGCCCATGGCGTATGCCATGGTAAAGGCAAAGACCAGCACCAGCGGCGAGCGCACGGCGATGCGGATGAGCATCATAAAGGCCTGCTGCACGTTGTTGATGTCGGTGGTGAGGCGCGTGACGAGCGAGGAACTCGAGAACTCGTCGATGTTGGCGAAGCTGAACGTCTGGATCTTGTAGAACAGGTCGCGACGCAGGTTCTTGGCAAAGCCGCAGCTGGCATGGCTGCAGGTGATGCCCGCAGCGGCGCCAAAGGCGAGTGACGTCAGCGCGATGAGTACGAGAAGGCCGGCGGTGGGCAGCATCTCGGTAACGGCGGTGCCGTCCTTGATGGCGTCGATCATGTCGGCGGTGATAAACGGGATCATCATCTGGCAGATTACCTCGCCAAGCACCAGCAGCGGCGTGGCGATCGTGACCTTCATGTAATCGCGGATGCTGCCCATGAGGGTTTTAATCATCCAGTTCCTCCCAGGTTACGCGGATTTTCTCGAGCATCTCGGCGAGCTGTTCACGCTCGTCGTGGTTGAGGGCGCTAAAGGCCTGCTCCCTAAAGCGGATGCGGGCGGCTTGGTCGATGCGGGCCTTCTCCCAGCCGATCTCGGTCAGGCGAATGGTGAGCTGCCGGCGATCTTTTGGATTGCGGCTGCGCTCGATGATGCCGGCGCACTCGAGCTTGGACAAGATTTCGGAAAGCGACCCCGGCTTGAGGTCGAAGTGCATGCCGAGTTCCTGCTGCGACATCTCGCCGTTTTCCTGCTTGGCAAGCAGGCAGACGATGGGCGCCTTGCCGGACACGCCAC
>USDE01000200.1 GCA_900553345.1 uncultured Collinsella sp. | reverse complement strand
GGTGGAGCGACGAGCCTTGAGCGCGCGCACGTGACGCGCGACCTAACGCTTAATGAGCGCAGCGATCTTCATAACGACGACAAGGAGCGTATCTGCGCCCGTGCGGCGGCGCTTGTGGAGCCCGAGAGCTTTGTGTACATCGATTCGGGTTCGACGACGCTCAGGCTCATCGAGCATCTTCCGCGCCTTGAGGGCGTCACCTATGTGACCGACTCCGTGCTCCATGCCCAGCGTCTCGCTTTGCGCGGCATGCGCACCGTGGTGCTGGGCGGCGAGCTCAAGCCCGAGACCGAGGCGCTCGTTGGCCCCGATGCCCTGTCGACCCTGGACCGCTACAACTTCAACTGTGGTTTTTGGGGGTCCAACGGCATTGCCGCCGAGCAGGGCTTCACAGCGCCCGATATCGAGGAAGCGCAAGTAAAGCGTATCTCGATGCGCCATACGGCCAAGCGCTTTGTAATCTCGGACGCCAGTAAATTTGGCATGGTGGCGCCCGTCAAGTTCGCGGACTTCCGCGACGCAACGATTATCACCGCGGGCGAGGTGCCCGCCAAGTACCAGACGATGGACAACGTCATCACGGTCTAGCAAGCAGGGCAGGCTAAGGTTAAAACCACCACAAAGGTGCCTGTCCCCATTGTGGTGGTTTAAGGCTCCCAGGGGCAGGGGGCTTCGATGTGGACGTGCTCGCCGGTAACGGGATGCGTAAAAGACACGCTGTGGGCGTGGAGCATCAGGCCACAGGGGCGCGGTGTGCCGTACAGGTCGTCGCCAACCAGGGGGTGATGCTCGCTGGCCAGGTGCACACGAATCTGGTGTTTGCGGCCTGTGAGCAGCTCGACATCGATATACGAACGCGTGGGCAGGCCTCGTCGGCTCTTAAGGCGCTTGAGCACCTTGACGCGCGTCTGAGACGGCTTGCCGCTGGCGCCAACGCGCATCTTGCGGCTATCGTGGCGGTCGCGGGCGATGGGCTTGTCGATGAGCTTCTCGTTCCAGTCGATCTTGCCCTCGGCCAGCGCCAGATAGTGCTTTTCGAATGCGTGGTCGATCACCATCTGGTCAAAAGCGGGTTGTGTCTGCTTGTCGAGCGAGAACAGCACCACGCCGGTGGTGTTGCGGTCCAGGCGGTTGAGCGGCTGCATGTCAGTCGCGGCAAAGCCGTCGCCCATCGCCAGCAACAGATCGCTGGCGTAGTCGGTGAGCGTGCGCTCGCCGGTGCCGTCGCCGTGGACGATCATGCCGGCGGGCTTATCGATGGCCATGAGCCAGGCGTCGCAGTAGAGGACTTGAGGTTCTTCGTTCACGTGTAAACCTTTCGGTTAGCTGATTCCCACAAACATGCAGCCCGAGGTCGCCCCGCGCAGGCGCGCGGCGGGCTTACGGCCGGCCTGCGCAGCCTCGACGGCGCGACGGACGCGTGCGACGGCACGGCCAACCTCATCCGTCTCGAGCAGCGTGCCGTCCACCATAAGGCGACGGACGCCGGCGTCGAGCAGCTGCGGTACCTGCGGCGTGAGGTCGATGGGATAGGCGTCGTAGAGGCGCGATCGGCCGTGGATATCGGTGCGCACGGGCATGACCTTGCCGTCGATGTTCTTGAGCGATAGCTTGCGGGCGCGCAGGCGGCAGTTGACGCAATCATGGATGCAGCCATTGGCCACCTGCAGGATGCAGTGCTCGCTCGTCATAACGCGCGGACGGCCGAACACGGTGATGCCCAGGGCTGCGGGTGCGGCGGTGCCAAGCGAGACGATCTCGTCAAGCGTGATCTCAGGCGAGAGCCAAAATGCGCCGGCTCCGCGCTCGGCAAGTGCCTCCATGCAAGGCACGTTGTGCACGGGCAGGCAAGAGCGGACCTCCGCCGTGGCGCCAACCTGGGCGGCCAGGGCAAGCTCAGAGATGTTGCCGATAGCGACCGTGGCGCCGGCAACAACCCACGGGTCAACGCGCTCGTGGTCAACAGCGCGGCAGACCTCGTCGAGCACGGGTACGATGCCCTGCTCAAACGCATCGGCGGGGGAGACACCGGCGGCCTCGAGCGCGTCGGTGGTCATGTAGATGCGCGTTGCACCCTCCGCGCGGGCTGCCTCGGCGGCCTCGAGCGAGGTGACGGTGGCGCAGATCTGCGGCTCGTCGCGGTAATGCTCGGGCGCGGGGCGGGAATCACTGGTTACAATCGCCGGCAACTCGAGCGTTTTCGCGCGCTCCTCGTACGGCGCCAGAATGGCCTCTTCCAGCGTCTTGCAAGCGGCGGCACGCACCTTGTGCACGGCGGAAAAGCCCATGCCGCAGCCTTCATCGAGCGCCACATCAAAGCTCTCAGCCTCAAAGGGCGAGGAGCCCATGCGGCCCACATGCTCAACCAGATCGGACGCCTCGACGGCGCGGGTCTTGGCGGCCTCGACGGTAAAGCCGGTAGCGGTGGCGGTGAGCGTGGGGTCGTCGCAGCAGGTGAGCGTCACGGTAAACGGCTCGCCCAGACGCGCCACAACGGACACGTCTACGGCGCGGCGGCGCAGCACGTCGCGCTTGAGCGCAGCCCCGGCGGCGTCGATGGCGCGCTGGCTGCGAATCACGCGCACGCGGCAACCCTCGGGCATGCTGCGGGGCACGCGGCACTCGATGACGTCGCCGGCGGCGGCATCATCGGCGGCGATGGTGGTCAGGAACTGGTCAAACTCGTCGTCGTGGCGAAGCTCCAGCAGGTCGCCCTTGCCCACGGGCTCAAACAGCTCAATGCGGGCGATGGCAGCGCGGCGACGGCGGTCGTCGGGCTTGAGCCCGCGCACATCGCGGTTGGCCAGGCGGCTGCCCAGCACCGCGCCCACGATCTGGCCGCGGTTGTTGGAACGCTCGTAGCTCATCATCTCGTCACCCGAGGTGCCGTCTTGGTAGGCGTGCGTAAAGTCACGGTTAAAGCAACGCTTGAGCTGGCGCTGGCGGGAGGCCTCTTCATCCTTAGAGGTCGAAACATCGGCCAGCATGTCATCGATCTGATGACGATACACGTCGACGATGGAGTACACGTAATCGGGCGCCTTCATGCGGCCCTCGAGCTTGAGCGACGCGGCGCCGGCGTCATACAGACGGCGAACGAGCTGCGAAGTATTGGTATCGCGCGGGCATAGCGCGCGCTCGCGACCGGCAGGGGAGAGCGAGCGGCCGTTCTCGTCGATCAGCTCGTAAGGTAGGCGACAGGGCTGAGCGCACATGCCGCGGTTGGCCGAGCGGCCCGCCATGGCAAAGCTCGAGAGCAGGCACAGGCCCGAGTAGCAAAAGCAGATGGCGCCGTGGCTAAAGACCTCCAGGTCAACGTCGGGCGCGGCATTGTGAATGGCGGCGATCTCGTCGATGGAAAGCTCGCGCGACAAGGTCACGCGGTCGGCGCCTTGCTCGCGGCACCAGATAGTCCCACGGTCATCGTGGATGTTCGCCTGGGTCGAGATATGCGTCTCGATACCGGGCATGGTGCGCTTGACCTCAAAGAACAGGCCCCAGTCCTGGATAATGAAGGCATCGGCGCCCAGCGTGGAGCAGCGGTGGATGAGTTGCAGCGCATCGCCCATCTCGGACTGCTTGATGACGAT
>USDE01000199.1 GCA_900553345.1 uncultured Collinsella sp. | reverse complement strand
GCGCTCGTTGATCGCTCGCGTGGCGTGAGCTCGATCGCGGGAATTGTTCCATAAAACTTCATCCAATGACGAGAATAATCAGCACGCCTTCATTGTAGCCGCCTGCTCCTGTGAATGCTTGCTGCCGGTGCAAGCTCAAGCGCGCGTTCACATCAAAGTGAACTAAAGTTATAGAGGCGCGAGAGCGCACGATTGACGGCCAACAGCGGGCGCAGAGCCCGCGGACGAGGAGGTTTCCATGGCAGATTGCGGCATCGTTGCGGTGTTCGGCAGCATGAACATGGACCTTTCGGTGGCGTGCGAGCGCATGCCGCGTGCGGGCGAGACCGTCGGCGGCAGCGGATTTATCGGCAATGCCGGCGGCAAGGGCGCCAACCAGGCCGTGGCAGCTGCGCACATGGGCGCGCGCACGTGCATGATCGGCGCGGTCGGGCGCGATGCGTTTGGCACGTCGCTCGTGGCGGGGCTCCAAGATGCTGGCGTGGACTGTGACTTTGTGGCGCGTCGCGATGATGTGGAGACGGGAACGGCGACCATCATTCGCTGTGAGGGCGACAACCGCATCGTGCTGTCGCCGGGCGCCAATCATGCGCTTGCGGGCGAGGACGTTGCCCGCGCGCTGAGACGTCTGGTGGCCGATGAGCTCGACGGCGACGCCAGCGAGATTGCCCCGGCTGCCGGAAGCGTCTTTATCGCCCAGGGCGAATGTGACCTTGCGGCGACTGCCGAGGCGCTTGTTTGCGCTCACGAGCTGGGGTTCTATACGGTCTTTAATCCAGCGCCTGCCTGTGAGTTGCCTGCGGATGTCTGGTCTGCAGTCGACCTGGTCTGCCCCAACGAGACTGAGTGCCAGGTGCTGACGGGCATCTTGCCCGCGGATGATGCGAGCTGCGTCGCGGCGCTCAATGCCCTGCTCGCCAAGGGTGCCGGAGCTGCGGTCATCACGTTGGGCGGCGCCGGGTCGGTTACGCTTGGCGATGACGGTGAGCTGCTGCGCATGCCGGCGCTTTCGAGTGCGGTGGTCGATACGACGGCCGCGGGCGATACATTTATCGGTGCGCTTGCTGCGGCTCGTCTGGAGGGCCTGCCGCTCTTTGAGTGCATGGCGGCGGGCGCACGCGCCTCGGCGGTGACGGTGTCGCGCCTGGGCGCACAGCAGTCGATTCCCACGCGTGCCGAAGTTGAGCGCGTGTTTGATTTAGACGATTTGGTACAAGACGGAGAAGCGGAGTAGAACAATGGCAATTAAGAAGCTGATCCTTGATCTGGATATGGGCGTGGACGATGCGATGGCGCTTGCCTATGCCATCGCGAGCCCCGAGGTCGAGCTCGTGGGCATTACCACGTGCTTTGGCAACGTGCGCGTCGACCAGTCGGCGCATAACTGCTTGGCGGTGCTCGACCTGTTGGGTCGGCCCGAGGTGCCGGTGTACCTGGGTGCCGACCGTCCTCTGCAGGCGACTGAGCCCTATACGCCGCCGGCGTCCACCGCGCTCATTCACGGCAAGAACGGCATCGGCGGCGCGCCCTACGAGCCGGTGGGGGCGACGTCTGCCGACGGTAACGCTGCGGTCGATTATCTGATCGATGCCGCGCGCACCTATGGTCCCGATCTGGTCTACGTAGCGACCGGCCCGCTCTCCAACCTGGCGCTTGCCCTGGAGCGCGATGCGGCAGCGGTGATGTCTATCGGCCGCGTGGTGGTTATGGGCGGCGCCCTGACCGTGCCCGGCAACGTGAGCGCGGGCGCCGAGGCCAACATGGCAAGTGATCCCGAGGCGGCCGACGCCGTGCTGCGTTCGGGCCGCAAGCTCACCATGGTGGGCCTGGACGTGACGCATCGCGTGGTGCTTACGCGCCGCGACATTGCCGGCTGGACGGGCTCGGGCACCATGGCGGGCTGCGCATTTGCGAGCATGGTGGAGCACTATATTGGCTCGTACGAGATGAACGCCCCCTACCTTGGTGGCTGCGCGCTGCACGATCCGCTTGCCGTCGCCGTGGCGATTGACCCCACGCTCGTGGGCGCGCTCGGCTGTAACCTGCGCGTCGACCTGCTCGGCGAGTATCGCGGCCGCACCATCTGCGATGAGCGCCGTGTGGCCGACCCCGACAAGAGCGCACTCGTGGCGCTGACTGTTGACGCCCCGCGCTTCCTGTCCGAGTTCAAGACGCGCATGGCCCGTGTCCTTGGCTAAGTTGTCTTTTTGGATGGGGCTTTTTTGACTGGTATGATTGGTGCGACCATTCGAACCAGCTAAAAGAGCCCTGTTCCAATTTGACTATCGAGAGGATCTGCCATGGAGCGCATCGCCAGCTTTTCCGTTGATCATCTGCTGCTTGAGCCCGGCGTTTATGTGAGCCGCATCGACCGCGATCCGGCGACCGGTGCTGCCGTCACCACCTTTGATCTGCGCCTGACCACGCCCAACAAGGAGCCGGTCATGAACACGGCCGAGTGCCACACCATCGAGCACCTGGGCGCGACGTTCCTTCGCAACCATGCCGAGTGGTCGAGCCGCATTGTCTACTTTGGCCCCATGGGCTGCCGCACGGGCTTTTACCTCGTCGTTTTTGGTGAGCTGACGAGCGAGGAGATCTTGCCGCTCGTGCGCGAGCTGTTTGAGTTTGTCGCCGACTTCGAGGGCGATGTCCCCGGTGCCGCTCCCGAGGAGTGCGGCAACTACCTGGACCAGAACCTTCCCATGGCTAACTGGCTCGCGCGCCGCTACCTCGACCGCGATCTGGCCGATATCGACGAGAAACACCTGCATTATCAGCAGGCGTAAGGGCTTTATCGCCTAAAACGTGCGCATTGGGCGCCTTCGCTTATGCGGGGGCGCCTTTTTGTTGAGTGGTCGGGACGAGCGTTCAAAATCGCTCATGTTTGTTCTAGAATGTTCATACTGTCACATAAACGAACAGGAGCGAACATGCATATCTATTCTGTCGAGGATTCCGAGTTCAAGTCCTATGGCAACGTTTGGGATAACGTTCCGTCCGAGCTCACGTCGCCCGTGCTCGAGGCGCTTTCTGCCACGCCCATTCCCGAGGGCAGCAAGTACGTAGCAAGTGCGCCGGAGCTCGAGGGCGTCAAGGATGCCGATAAGCTGGGCTTTCTCATGTTTGGCGGCCGTCCCTTCCAGCTGGGTTGGTGCAACGGCCACAATACACGACTCAACTGTCTGGAGTATCACCGCGCGAGTGAGTTCAACCTGGGCGCGCGCGACTTTATCCTGCTCGTGGCGCATCGCTGGGAGATTGAGGACGGCGGGCTCGACACCGCGTGCGTCAAGGCGTTCCGCGTGCCGGCGGGCAAGGTCGTTGAGGTTTTCAACACCACGCTTCACTACACGCCGTGCATGGTCGACGACGGCGGCTTCCAGGTGATGGTGGCGCTGCCCGCCGGCACCAACGGTCCGCGTCCCGAGGCCGCAACCGACATGCCTGCTGCCGGTGACAGCTACTGCTATTGGAAGGCCGACAAGTGGGTTCTCTGCCATGCTGACAGCCCCAAAGCTGCCGAGGGCGGCTACGTAGGCCTCACCGGCAAGAACCTCGACATCACCTGCGACTAGAATCTTCTGTCTCGATCTGTAACATCTTGGCCGCTAAAAGTGGGCCTGGTGTTACAGATT
>USDE01000198.1 GCA_900553345.1 uncultured Collinsella sp. | reverse complement strand
ACGAGGACTTCCAGCACATGGATCCGACCGACGCAACCAATGCCGCCCTGGAAACCTGCGGGTCCGACGGCGAAGAGGTCACCAACGTCGTCTGGGGCTACAACTCGCTCCAGTACGAATACAACGGCATCCCCTCGCTGGAGGTTGCCAAGACCATCTCTAAGATGATCGGCGTTCCCGTCTACTACGAGTACACCGATGCCGATGAGATCGCCGCCGGCGCCGTGATCGCCGATGCGAAGGGCGATAGCGTCTCGTTTGCAAACGTGGTCGACAAGAGCTGCTGGGTGTATTTCCCGGAGGGGTTCGACGGTGCCACCGACACCCTGTTCCGCTGCGGCATGGGAACCATGTCCATGCCCGACGGAAGCCAAAAGTACTTTGAGGACACCACCGACCCCATCATGCGTTCGTATGCGCAGCGCGGAAACGTGTCCCTGTACTTCGACTTTCTCAAGGACCAGTTTGGCGCCCAAGAGGAGCCCCAGGCAGAGTCCGATGCCCAGGCAGAGTCCGATGCCCAGGCGTCGGGCAACGTCTACATGTCCCAAGCCATGGGTGCGATGACGTTTCGCATCGTCTTTCCCAATCATGACTGCTGCGAGTATATCCGCGATGATCTCGAAAAGTGCTTTGGCGGATTCTCACTCCAGGCGATTTGCGGTACGCCCGATAGCACGTTTGACTCACCCGATGAGGTCCTGAGGACCATGGCAGGCCACGGAATCCCCGATGATGCAACCGATGTCGAATGGGGCTATAACTCCATGCGCTATCGTGTGGCGCACTCCGTGCCCAACGCCATCGTTCTCGAGGCGCTCGTCCAGCACCACAACATTCCTCTGTACGTCGAGTATTTCGATGAGCTTAAACGCGCGACCGGCGCTGCCATTACGATCCCCGACATGGCAAACCCGACCGCATTCATCCCCGGTACACTCGGATGCAAAGAGCAGATGTACTTTGACCATGGCAGCGACAACGAAGGCTACGTTGCACTTCGATGCGGCTATTGCCAGGCAGTCTCCGATGATGGCAAAACGCGCATTTCCTTTGTCGACGACCCATCGCAGTCGGTCATGGCGGAAATGGCAGAAGAAGCATCGGTCGGAGTCTACGTTAGGCTGCTTAAAAAATTCGATCTTGAGCAAGTTCTCCCCGCTGGATATCAGAAACCGGCTTCTCGTCCCGCCGCAAGCTCCAAAAAGAGCACTTCGACCTCCTCGGCAGGAAAATCGAAAATCAGCCTGTGGATGAACCCCATTGCAGAGAAGCATGTCTGGAACTCCCTCGATGCCTACGGTCAAAAGCAGGGCAAGCAGAATGACATGAACATGTTCTTTTTGGAGCCGCTCTATCGCGGCGGCGACCAGATCCGCGACCCATTTGGATTTGCCACAGGCCGCAAACCTATGCCGCCTTATGCAAGCCACCAGGCGCACCGCAAAGTTATCGACGCCGCCCTTACTACCGACATAGAAGTCGGCGCGCTTGTCGCGGGGCTTCTCGGCCAAGACCTGTTGACATCAGAAGAGCTCAACGCGCTGCACCGCGACATCGAGCTCAAGGCCCAAGGCGTAAGCGCCATCGCCACCGGAAGAGGCGCCGCACTCGAGAGCCGTTGCGACTCGGTTTGCTACCTTATTGCAAAGCTCCGGAGCCATGACGGCGACAATAGCCATCGCTTTATGATGTGGATGGCGGACACCGACCAAGCCGTACGCGTAAAGTTCTACGGCGAGGCGCCGGCAATCGGCACGCCCTTTACGTGCCGCTTTAGCGTAGTGGAAAATGACGTCATTACGCACTGGATGCCCGTCGAGGGCGAGAAGGGCTTCTCTCGCTATAAGCAGATTCCCGAGGGAGGACGCATCGACGTCTCCACGGCAAAGAGCGACTCTGCCGCCATGAGCGCCCTGCGCAAGGCCAACGCGATGTTCCTTAAGACGTGCGGACTCAAGCAGACCGCACCGTCCAAAACGCACATGACCCCGGAGCAGTCACAACGATTTAGCGAGCTGCGAGAGAAACTGGGCCGTAAAACGGGCTATGCTCTTACGGTGCTCTTCTCGCGCTGCGTACTCTGCAGCGCCGAAGCCGACCGATTCCTCGAGCTCATGGAGCACGCCGCTGCCGCGCACGATCGCGGAGAGGTGATTGACGTCGACGATACCGAGGTCGTAGAGCACAAGGCCGCTTACATGGTTGGCCCGATCTCTACCGAGGATGGTACTTGTCAGCTCTACAACCCCAACACCATCAACTTTGAGGACTTTAAGTTCCAGCCCAACCTGCTCGAAGACTTCCACGCCGACCTGCCCCGTGCCGCCAGCTTTATCAACATTGCAACGAGCGTCGTTGAGTCGGACGTCATCGCCGCCTGGGCGGGCTACAACCCGGGCAACGCCCAGCGCTCGGCACGTTACTAAAGAGCAATTAGCACGGCCAAGCTATGTATCTGTTGCGCGGCATCGGCCCTGGACGTCGAACCGCGCCGTCCACGATGTTGCGCAACAGAATGCAGCGCAGGCGACCTAGTATGCGAAGTAACAGGTGCGCGAAGGTCAGACGCATCGAATCTGGCCTTCGCGCGCAACACAAATCATCGCAGGGAGCACACCAGGGCGCGTGACACATCAAACGATCCGGTTGTTAACTTGCCGCTCGCTTACAAGTTCGACGGCAACGGCAACATCATCCAGAAAGTCTTTTTTGGCGTAAATGCGGTATTCGGCCCCGTCTGGTATTGGTGGTACTTCGAAAGCAATCGTGATCCCAACTTTTGGCTCGGTGACAGCGAAATGGACGGCTATGATCCCGATGAATGCTCTACCGAGTTCCAGCGCCGCATGGATAACTTTACGCCCGAGGAGAGCTGCAACCTCTTTGAAGTCGCAAAGTATTGCGACCGCATGACGGGTGTTACCGTCTTTGACGTCGTAAACGGGCGAAATGTAAACGAACGACACCTGGATGACTACTACACCGGCTACGACCTTGGCATCGAAGATGATGACGAGGACGAAGAAGACGACACAGACATCGAGATGGAGTTTGACGGGCAACCTGTTAGCCCCCAGCCGATGCGCGTATGCGACGAGGGCCCCTGCCAGTTTATGCTGCCGCCCGTTTTAAACTGCGGAACGGACGACGGTTCTGGCTACGAGGTCGAGATTCCCCTGCGCGGCAAAACGACCAAGAGCGGTACTCCGCAGGAGCGACTATCGTTCTATATCCCCGCCGACGTCGCCGTGCAGTGGTTCCGCGATGTCACGGGCGAGCCGCAGGCCGACTACCAACTGTTCCAAACCGTTTGGATGGATCAGGCCAATCGGCTTAAGAACCCGCACTTTGTCGACCACCTGTTTTCCTATGCGTTTTGGCAGGAGCGACTGCTGCGCATCCTGCACTACACGTACAAGCGGGGCAAGGTGCAGAGTGCGCGCATCGTTGCCGATTACGAAGGCGATGCCGCCGAGTTTATTGGTAAGTACTATCCGGAGGCCGAGGTCATCGGTCATCAGGGCAATGAGAACGCCTTTGAAACGGGAGCCGCCTATCTGGTGGACCTCACGCTGGACTACAAATACAAGGGCGACAAGCTTGTCGAGAAAAAGACGTTCTCGGTCCTTGGCAGCT
>USDE01000197.1 GCA_900553345.1 uncultured Collinsella sp. | reverse complement strand
GCGGATTGGCAGAGGTCGAGCCGTAGGTGCGACGCGTGGCCGCATAGGTCAGGAACAGGCGCTTGCGAGCACGCGTGATGGCGACGTAGGCCAAGCGGCGCTCCTCCTCGAGCTTGCCCGGATCGTCACTACCGCCAAAGTCGTGCACGTGCGGGAAGATGCCTTCCTCCATGCCGGCCACGAACACCGCCGGGAACTCCAGGCCCTTGGCGGAGTGGATGGTCATCATGGTGATGGCATGCGTCTCGCCGGCCAGGGAATCCAAGTCGGAGCGCAGGGCCAGCCACTCCATGAGTGCCGGCAGCGCCTTACAGGTGAGCGGACCGTAGGTGCGCTCGATCTCGTCGGCATGCACGGCGCCCGCCGGCAGCTCAGTCGGCGCGGCATACGCGTTGCCCGCGATGGCGGCAGCCAGGGCATCCTGCGGCGAGAGCGCCGGGGCCGCCAGGCTATCGAGCGGATTGGAACCCGCGGCATCACGCGCGCCAACGAGCGCCTCAAACGAAGACACGGGCGCAGACGGGCCGGGCTCGGGCGCAGGCGCGCTCACCACAACGGGCTCGGGTTCAACGTCGGCGGGCACATCGGCAACACCAGCAGCGCGCAGCTCTTCCAAGCTCTCGAGCGTGCCTTCGATATCCTCGTGCGTCTCCTCAAATTCGGCAGCGACACCCAGGAATTCCTGGATGTTCTCGGCGCGGCTCTCGGACTCCATGGTGCCCTCGGCGCGGAAAGCCTGCAGCAGGCCCGTCTTATCGACAATCATCTCGACAACGTCCTTGAGCTCGCCGTCCATGCGGCGACCCTCGCGCACCAGCGACACAAAGCTCGACAGGCCATTGCGCACCTTGGCGCTAAACATGCCGGTTTCGGCGCACGCGATCTCGCAAGCCTGGAAGAACGAGCAACGGTTGTCGCGCGCCAGCTGCTCAATCTTTTGGATCGAGGTGGAGCCGATGCCGCGGCGCGGCGTGTTGATGACGCGCTTGACGCTCATCTCGTCTGCCGGGTTCACGATCATCTTGAGGTAGGCCATGACGTCGCGGATCTCGGCACGGTCGAAGAATCGCGTGCCGCCCACGATCTTGTAGGGTACGCCTGCGCGCAGGAACATATCTTCGAGGATACGAGACTGGGCGTTGGTGCGGTAGAACACAGCGATATCGTCGTAACTCGTGCCCTTGGAGTGCAGCTTTTCGATCTCGCCGGCAATCCAGCGGCCCTCGTCGCGCTCATCGCTTGCCTGGAAGGCCTGGATCTTCTCGCCGTCGCCCTCAGCCGTAAACAGACGCTTGTCCTTGCGTTGCGAGTTGTGGCGCACCACGGCGTTGGCGGCGCTCAGGATATGACCCGTAGAGCGGTAGTTCTGCTCCAGCTTGACGGTCTTGCAGTCTTTAAAGTCCTTCTCAAAGTCCAGGATATTGGTGATGTCGGCGCCACGCCAGCTATAAATGGACTGATCGTCATCGCCCACGACCATGAGGTTTTGGTACTTGGCGGCCAGCAGGTTGGCGATCTCGTACTGGACGTGGTTGGTGTCCTGGTACTCGTCGACGCTAATGTAGCGGAAGCGCTCTTGGTACTTGTCGAGCACCTCGGGACGGGTGCGCAGCAGCTCGAGCGTGCGCACGAGCAGGTCGTCGAAGTCCATCGCGTTGGCGGCGCGCAGGCGGCGCTCCAGCTCCAGGTAGACCTGCGCGGCCTTTTTGTCATTAGGGCTGTCGGCGGATTTGAGCATGTCCTCGGGCCCGATCATGGCGTTTTTAGCTGAGCTAATCTTGCTGCGGATCATGTTGATGGGGAACTGCTTTTGCTCGATACCGAGCGCCTGCATAATGTCGCGCACCATGCGCTTTGAGTCATCGTCGTCGTAGATGGTGAACTGACCGGTGTAGCCCAGCAGGTCGGCATCCTCGCGCAGCATGCGCACACACATGGCATGGAATGTGCACACCCACATGCCGCGGGTGCCGCTGGGGATGAGCGCTGCCAGACGCTCGCGCATCTCGGCCGCGGCCTTGTTGGTAAACGTGATGGCCAGGACCTGCCAGGGCTTAACGCCCAGGTCGCCGAGCATATGTGCGATGCGGAAGGTCAAGACGCGGGTCTTGCCCGAGCCGGCGCCGGCAAGCACCAGCAACGGGCCCTCGGTGGTCAGAACTGCCTCGCGCTGGGCGGAATTAAGGCTGTCGATGTCGACGAGCGGCTTGGCGGGTTTGGGTGCCGGCGCGGGAGCGTCGTAGATGTCGAGCGGGACGAGCTCGGGCTCCGGCGCAGCGGGGGCGGTGTATGCATCGAGCGGCACGGGTTCCGGCGCGGGCGGCACGGGTACCGCGGCATTCTTTTCCCAGGGCAAGGGCTGGGTCATGGGCGACTCCTCATCTGACGGACGGCGCGCCTGCGGGCGGCGCCATAGTTTGAGCCGTACCAGTATACCGAGCCGCGCGGACACCGACGCAAATCACACCACGACTCCGTGCGTCACCGTCAGGCCCGCCCCAGCGGATTTGGCGCAATGGGGTCAGGTTACTTTGCACCAATCTATTGACAATCACGAAACCACCGATGTCATGGCAGCAGCAGCGAGCGACGGTCAGGGCGAACAAATTGGCATGAAAAGGGGGCGGCATAGACCTTTTGGTCATGCCGCCCCCTTTGAATGACAAGTTGTCGCCCTGACCGCCGCGCAGCGTCGACTAAGTTAGAGGCCGAGCATCGGCTCCAAGACGAAGAAGTACGCAAGCACCACGATGCCCAGAACGATGCGGTAGACGCCGAAGCACTTGAAGTCGTGACGGCGGACGAAGCCCATGAGCCACTTGATAGCGATGAGCGAAACCACAAAGGCCACAACGCAGCCCACGCCCAGGATGGCGACCTCGTTGGCACCGAACGTACCGCCCTTGATGAAATACTTGACCAGCTTGAGCGCACTCGCGCCAAACATGACAGGGATGGCCAGGAAGAACGTAAACTTGGACGCCACCGAACGCGTGCAGCCCAAAAGCAGGCCGCCGATGATGGTGGAACCGGAGCGCGACGTGCCCGGAATCAGCGAGAGCACCTGGAAGCATCCGATGCCCAGTGCGGTCTTCCAACTCAGGTCCTCGAGCGTGGTGATGGAACCAAAGTCCAGATCCTCGTCATCGTCCTCATCCTCAGCGGTAGCCGCGGCGGGCGCCGCAAAGTGCGCACCGGCGGGACGTCCACCCGACACCACAGCACGCGAACCAAACGAACCGGCAACGGCCATTTCCTCGCGCTTGCTCGCGCGCCAGTTCTCGATCACGATAAACAGCACGCCGTACACAATGAGCGCCAGCGCCACGACGGGAGCATTGTAGAAATGCTCCTCCATCCAGTCGTTGAGCGGCAGGCCAATCGCCGCAGCGGGAATACAGCCGAGCACAATCTTGCCCCACAGTACCCATGTGTCGCGACGACCCTCCTTGCCCTTGCTGGGCGAGAACGGGTTGAGGTCGTAGAAGAACAGCACACAGACGGCCAATATGGCGCCAAGCTGAATCACGACCAGGAACATGTTCCAGAACGTCTCGCTCACGTTCATCTTGACGAACTCGTCCACCAGGATCATGTGGCCCGTCGACGAAACGGGCAGCCATTCGGTAATGCCCTCGACCAGGCCCATGAAG
>USDE01000196.1 GCA_900553345.1 uncultured Collinsella sp. | reverse complement strand
GAGCTTCTCCGTGCAAACCCCGCCATAATCTCGCGTGCGATTCTGCATGAACCCGCCGTGACGGATGAGGGTGCCGGCCTGGGCGCGGCCCCGGTTTTGCTCGAGATGATCGCCGCGGGAAAGGTCTCCAGGGCATTACGGGCCTTCCTGGGCGCCATCGGCGATTCGGATCCTGAGGCCCCCAAGTTAACCGAGGCAGAAGCCAAGCACGCCCTGCGCAACGGCCGCAGTTTCATGGCGAACGAATACGGGATTACTATGACCTGCATTCCCGATTGGGATAGTGTTCGCGCGTCGAAAACGGTGGCCGCCGTGCTTTTGGGCGAGCTTTCGGTCGGTACACCCCGCGAGCACGAGGGTGGCGGCTGAGCTTTTGGACTGTCCACTCGTAATGGTTCCCGGCGCGCACAACGGCCTACGCGATCGACCGGCAGCGGCTGCCCGGGCTGTCCGTGGCATCCTGGGGCTCTAGCAGCCGCAATAGCCAAAGCGTGCTTCACCCGCAGACGTTTCGGCCGTGCTAACAAATGTGTTCAAAACCTTACGTCTGCGGCTTCGATCGCGCCGTCTGCCAACTCATAAAAATGCAACAGCATTCACGTGCTTACCTGCATCGACAAGGTGTTACCCTTGTAACATTTGGAACCCACCGCTACCATGCGAAACTATCGAAAGGGCCCCATATGCTCAATAATCACGAGGTCAATCTAACCGACGAGGAGGCTGCCACCGAGGTCGCCCGTGTCGCGAAGACCTACCCCGTGGTACGTTTGCTGTCGGCCGATCAGATTAAGAGCGAGCCTAACTGCCTGCTCGCCGGTGATCGCTGCCCTTGTTTGCGCCAGGCAAGTCTTGAGGCCTTGACAGATTCCGATGAGGTGTCGGAGCAACTGCTCAACGATGGCGTTGAGTACCGCGCCCATCTGCGCCCTCTGAAGGTCGAGGGCGAGCCTCATGTCCTGCTGATGGTGCGTCCGATCGATGGGCAAGAGGCTGCAAAAGAGGACCTTGTCTACACCGACGTGCTGACGAGCGTGCACAATCGCCGATATTACGAGGAAAAGCTCCGTAGCGCCCGCATGAATGCCGGCGTTGCGATGATCGACCTTGATGATTTTAAGGTCTTCAACGATACGTGTGGCCGTCATGCCGGCGACCTTGCGCTCGGTGCCGTGGCGACAGCCATGCGCAGCGGAATCCGTTCGACTGACGAGCTTGTGCGCTATGGCTGCGACAAGTTTGTGGTTGTCATGCCCAATATTCCCTCCGATGACTTCACCCGTCGCCTGCATCAGGTGTCCGATGCCGTTCGTTCCACGATTATTCCGGGCCATGAGTACGTGAGCTTGACGGCATGTGTTGGTGGCGTTCGCATTCATGGCGAGACGGTCGATGAGGGCGTTGGCCGCGCTGTTCAGTTACTGAGCCGCGCTAAGGCAAAAGCCGGTACGGTCGTGACCGATGCCGATTCCATCGAGGCCTTCCAAAGCGAAAAGCCTTTGGTACTTATTGTCGATGACTCCGAGATGAACCGAGTCATTCTCAGCGAGATGCTCAAGGACGAGTATTGCATCCTCGAGGCCGACAACGGTCGTACGGCGCTCGACATGGTCGACCGCTATGGTGATGAGTTGTCGCTCGTGCTGCTGGATATTGTCATGCCGGGCATAAGCGGCTTTGAGGTGCTGGCCGGTCTGTCGCGCCGATCGGTTAGTGACAATCTGCCTGTCATCATGATTTCGAGCGAAGATTCCGATGATATGGTTCTGCGCGCGTACGAGCTAGGCGCCTCGGACTATATCAACCGCCCGTTTGACTCCCGTGTCGTGCGCCGCCGTGTAAGCAACACCATCCGCCTATACGCCAAACAGCGCCGCCTGACGAGCCTGCTGTCCCAGCAGTACAACGAGCGTGTCAAGAACAGTCGCATGCTCATCGACATCATGGCCGGCGTCATGGAGCTTCGCAACGGCGAGAGCGGCAGGCACGTTACGAACATCGAAAAGCTGACCGAGCTGCTGCTCGGCTGTCTGGTCCAGCGTAGCGGCGCGATCTCCCTCGACAATGAGGAGCGCTCCACGATTGCTCTGGCTTCGGCGCTGCACGATATCGGCAAGATGTCGATTGACGATGCGATTCTCAACAAACCCGGGCGCCTTACGCCCGAGGAGTTCGAGATTATGAAGACGCATACCACGATCGGCGCCGACATGCTGCTTGAGCTGGGTAGCCATCACGCCGGCAATGCGCTTATGGAATATGCGTACCAGATTGCGCGTTGGCATCACGAGCGCTGGGACGGCAAGGGTTATCCCGATGGCCTTAAGGGCGACGAAATTCCCATTGCCGCACAGGTGGTTTCGGTGGCCGACGTGTACGATGCTCTGACGAGCGTGCGCGTGTACAAGGACGCTATCCCGCACAAGGAGGCAATTCAGATGATCCTGGACGGTAAGTGCGGCACCTTTAACCCGCTGCTGCTCGATTGTCTGCTCGAGGTGCAAGACCAAATTGCCGAGACGTTGGCACGCCCCGCTGACGTCGTCGCGTTTCCCACGATTTAGTTTGACCAAAGGAGTTTTTAATCCATGATTTCCATGCGTGAGGCGTATGAGAAGATCGGCGCCAATTATGATGACGCGTGTGCTCGGCTGATGGGCGAGGAAATGCTCGCCCGCTTTGCCCTCAAGTTTTTGGATGACGAGAGCATGGACAAGCTGGAGGCCGCCATGGCGGCGGGAGACGCCGAAGGTGCGTTTATGGCAGCGCACACGCTCAAGGGCGTGAGCCAGAACCTGGGATTCGATAATCTGTACGAGCCGGCGGTCGTGGTAACCGAAACACTGCGTGGTGCCGATGCCGTTGACGGCGCTCGCGAGGGGATGCATGCGCTGCAGCAGCAATATGCGGCTACGATGTCGGCCCTGCGCGAGGCGGCCGAATAAGGGCTTGCGAGCCTTGGACTGTGTGCCGGCAGCATATAGGTAACAGGGCGCCCCGTCGGACCATGTGGCCGGCGGGGCGCCCTTATCTGTTATGCGGTTCGCGAACTAGCGGGTCTGCTTTACCTTGGCCGCCGCCTCGACAAACGACTTCCACAGGTTAAAGTCGGTCTCGAGCGTCTGCCAGGTGTACTCGGGATGCCATTGCACACCCAGACAGAACGGCTGGCCTTCGACTTCGATGCACTCGGGAACGCCGTCGGTTGCCTTGGCGACCAAGCGCGTGCTCTTACCCAGACGATCGACGCAGCAGTGATGTGCGGAGTTGGTCTGGATCAGCCTGTGCCCGCCAACCGCGCGCTCCAGCAGCGAGCCCGGCACGACCTCGACAGGATGCACAGGGTCGTTGAGCACGTGGGTATGGCGCCACTGCGTGCGGCCCTCGCGCGCGCCCAGGCTCGGCACGTCCATGCACAGGGTGCCGCCGGTGGCGACGTTGAGCAGTTGCGTGCCGCGGCAGGTGGTAAAGAGCGGCTTTTTGGCACGGAGCACCTCGCTGACCAGCTTAAACTCAAAACTATCGCGGATCTCGCAGCAGAGGGTGGGGTCGTAGGGTCGATCATCGCCCCAACGTTTGGGATTGACATCGGGGCCGCCGGGAATGGCGATGCCGTCGGCGATTTCCACGTAATGACGGATAACGTCGACGTCTTCGGTAATGGACATCTGCAGCGGCAGAC
>USDE01000195.1 GCA_900553345.1 uncultured Collinsella sp. | reverse complement strand
TCGTGGGCTTCCCTGGTGAGACCGAGGAAGACTTTGAGCAGACGCTCTCGCTTGCCGAGACGGTGCGCTATGCCCAAGCCTACACGTTTATTTACTCCAAGCGCGCCGGTACCCCGGCCGCCGAGATTTATGATCCCACCCCGCATGAGGTTATCCTTGAGCGCTTTAACCGTCTGGTCAAGGTTATCGAGACGACGGCACACGAGTTTAACCAGGGCGAGCTTCACACTGTGGTGCCTGCGCTCATTGAGGGCACGAGCAAGAAGAACGACGCTGTCCTTCTGGGCAAGAGCCCTAAGAACCAGACGGTGCATGCGCCGATTCCTGCTGGCTATAATATCGATCAGCTTATCGGCAAGATCGTCGATGTTGATATTGATGTCGCCAAGACGTGGTATCTGTCTGGCTCCGTCGTGGGCGAGCCTCGCTAATGATTTCTCCTGGTGCAAGCCTTTCTGCTGTAGCGATTGTCGGTCCGACAGCGGTCGGAAAAAGCGATGTTGCCGACCGCCTGGCCGCTCGTCTATCGTCCGAAGTGTTGTCGTGCGACGCGATGCAAATCTATCGCGGCATGGACATCGGTACGGCCAAAATGATGCCCGAGGAGTGCTCGGCACCTCTGCGCCTTATCGATATCGTGGATCCCGGCGTCGCGTATTCTGCTGCGCTCTACCAGTCGGACGCCCGAGCACATGTCGAGCGTTTGCTTGGCGAGCAGCGTCTTCCGGTCTTTTGCGGCGGTACGGGCTTGTATCTCAAGGCCGCTCTCGATGAAATGGATTTTCCTTCGGGAGAACTCGAGGACGAACGACGCGTGGGCTATCAGGAGCTTGCCGAGCGCATTGGCGAGGAAGCATTGCATGCCCTGCTTGCCGAGCGCGACCCTGAATCAGCTGCCGTGATTCATCCCCATAACGTGCGTCGTGTGATTCGTGCGCTCGAGATGCACGATGACGGCGTGTCATATGCCCAGCAGAAGTCGAAATTCAGTGTTCCGCGCGAGCGCTATCATGCCTTGTGGTTTGGTCTGACGCGTAGCCGTGAAGTGCTGTATGAGCGCATTAACCTACGTGTCGACCTTATGTTTGAGCAGGGACTGGTTGATGAGGTCCGTGGCCTTATGGACCAGGGCCTGGGCGATGCGCTCACGTCGATGCAGGCAATTGGTTACAAAGAGATTATTGATGCCTTGCGTGGCGCTATTACCATGGATGAGGCCCGTGAGCTTATCAAGATGCGCTCACGTCGCTATGCCAAGCGCCAGCTATCCTGGTTTAAGCGTGACGATCGCATCGTGTGGTTCGATATGGATGAGTTTACGATCGATGAGGTCGTTGATGATATTTACCATCGCATCGAGGCTGCCTAATGGCTCGTTTCCCTTTGGTCCCCACGGCGCCTGAACCCGAGCGCGCCATCTTGGTTGGTGTTGAGTGGCGCGATAACGCCTGGCCGCTCGACCGTTCGCTCGACGAGCTCGAGCGTCTAGCCCACACTGCTGGGGCCCAATGCGTTGCACGCTTGTCTCAGCGCCTGGTCAAGCCCTATCCCAAATCGTTTATCGGCTCCGGAAAGGTCGAGGAGCTGTGCGGTTTGGTGCATCGCATGGATGCGGATGTTGTTATCTTCGACGACGACCTGACTCCTTCACAGCAGTCCTATCTTGAGAAAGCCGTGGGCGAATCGGTCAAGATTATTGACCGTACGGCGTTGATTTTGGATATCTTTGGTCTGCATGCCCAGACGCGTGAGGGCCGCTTGCAGGTGCAGCTGGCACAGTTGCAGTACCTGTTGCCTCGTTTGCGAGGTATGTGGAGCCACCTTGCCAAGGAACAGACGCGTGGCGGTATTGGCTCGCGCTTTGGCCAGGGCGAAAGCCAACTCGAGGTCGACCGTCGTCTGATTCGCAATAAGATCGCTGCGCTTCGACGCGAACTGAAACAGGTTGAACAGCGCCGCGATGTGCAATCGAAAAGCCGTATTGAATCGCCAGCGTTTCGCGTTGCGTTGGCTGGCTACACCAATGCCGGCAAGTCGACGCTGCTTAATCGTTTGACGGGATCCACGGTACTTTCGCAGGATAAGCTGTTTGCCACGCTCGATCCTACAACGCGCTCGTACCGTTTGCCCGGTGGTCGTGGCATGACGATCACCGATACCGTCGGCTTTATTCAAAAGCTGCCACATGGCCTGGTCGACGCGTTTAAATCTACGCTTTCCGAGGTGCTCGGCGCCGATTTGATTCTTAAAGTTGTAGATGCTTCCGATGAGGATTATGAGCGTCAGCTCGAGGCGGTTGATCGTGTCCTTGATGAGATTGGTGCCGGTGAGCGCCTGACACTTACCGTGTTCAATAAAATTGATCTGCTCGATAGCGTCGATCGCTTGAGCTTTCGCCGGCGCTATCCCGAGGCGGTGCTGTTCTCGGCTCAGACGGGTGAGGGTCTTGATGACTTAGTCGACCGCATCGCTCGTGAAGCGGCCGCCACGGACGTGTTGCTCTCGGCCGATATCCCGTATCGAGAGGGCGCGTTAATCACGCTCGTGCACGAACAGGGAACCCTTCTGCACGAGGAATACCTCGAGGACGGCGTTCGTATTGTGGCAAAGCTTCCGGACCGTATCGCACCACGTCTTGAGCGTTACCGAACGGAATAAATCAGCTCCAGTACACCCAAGATAACCGGTTGATGAAGCAGGTAGAACGGCAGTGCATGGCGTCCGAGGCTTGCGAGCGCCGGGATGGGATTTTCATAGGCCCATGCTGGTGCCTCGCAGTTTGCTTTCTGAGCCGTGCGCGCGGCAAAGAAGCCTGTGAGGTACATAAATAAGAAGGGTATGAGCGGATAGTAATCACCGGAGACAAAGTCTGGACTTGGGAACCCCAGCCAAGCTAGATGGGGGATAGGGTAGACCGCTTTAGGAATGCTCCAGGTACAGGCAAAGAGTATGAGGCAAATCGTTATACCCCAAACTGCCGGTATTCTATCGAGAACCGGGCGCGCGAGTGCAACAATGGCGGTGCACGCCGCCATGCAGAAAATGATGCCGAAGTTCACCGAGTCATCGACTGAGACGAGCGTCGTTGCGACCCATACGACCAAAGCGGCTACGGCATATTTGGCGGCACGCTTGATGTTGTTGCGCGAGAGGGTGCACATCCAGCCGGCAATAAACAAAAATACCCAACTGATGCTGGCTCGCCAGATGTCTTGGAAGATGGTCTGGGTAAACCAGGGCATCTCCCAACCATATAGGTAGGCAAGGTCGTAGCAGGCATGAAATCCCGCCATCGACAGCATGGTAAACCCGCGAATGGTATCAAAGACCGTGATGCGTTTTTGCATTACGAAAACCGGCGCATCAAACCGACGACCTTGCCTAGAATCGTGGGATTTGTCGCGTAGATAGGCTCCATAGTGTCGTTTTCGGGCTGCAGGCGAACGCGTCCCTGCTCCTTATAGAATGTTTTGACTGTTGCGGAGCCATCGATCATGGCCACGACAATCTCGCCATTCATGGCGCTCTTCTGCTCGCGAATGATGATGTAGTCGCCGTTATAGATGCCGACGTTAATCATCGAATTGCCGTGGACCTCGAGGATAAAGGACCCCTGTTCTGTTGCGATCTCGGTTGGGATGGTAAAGGTGTCCTCGATATTCTGCTCGGCAAGGATGGGAATCCCTGCA
>USDE01000194.1 GCA_900553345.1 uncultured Collinsella sp. | reverse complement strand
CCAGGGCGGCACCGGCAACGGTACCTGCGTGGTCCAGCACGGTGGCGGGCTTGGCGGCACAAAAGTCGACAAAACGCTTGTAGCCGGCGCACTTGACCATGCGCTCGGCAGTCTTGCGGGCGGCGGGGTCGATGTCTACGGCCACGATGCGCGCCTGGCGCTCGCGCGCTGCCGCCTCGCGTTCGCGCGCCTCGGCAAGCAGCTGCTCCCACAGAGCGGCGTCGTGCAGCTGCCAGCCCTCAAAGCCCCAGCGCTCGCGTGCGGCGCCCGGGGCGCGGTCGGTCAGAATGTTTACGGCTTCCAGCAACAGGCCGCCGCCGGCGCACGAGGCATCGATTAGCGTGGGAAGGGCTTCATTCTCGTAATCGTCGGCCGTCAGCTCGCGCTCGCACAGTGCGGTCCAGCCGACCTGCGCCAGCACCAGGGCGGCGTAGTCGGGGCGCAGCACGTGCGCGCCCTCGCCGGCACGGGTCGCCGCGGGCGGCAGGCGCTTGAACAGCGGGTCGCCCGAAAGATCCAGGCTGATGCTCGCGCGGCGCTGACGCAGCGAAAGCAGCAGGTGAACGTCGGGATCGGCGGCGTCGACATCGGCGCGACGGCCCGTGGTCTCGGCCAGACGGTCGCACAGCGCATCCTTGGCGCGCAGGGCCGAGAAGCGCGTGTTGCGCAGCTGTTCGGTCACGCCGCGGGCGGTAATGGCGATGGTGGCGCCGGGGCGGACGATGTTCTCCCAGGCGATGTCGTAAACGCTATCGTACAGCTCGTCGGCATCTTGCGCCTCAAAGCGTCCGAGCACCGCAAACACGCGGCTGGCCAGGCGCGACCACAGGCATGCGCGATAGCCCCGCTCAAGCTCGCCCTCAAACGTGGCGCGGCCCTTTAGGCGGCGGACATGCGAAAGCCCGAGGCGTTTAAGCTCATCGGCGAGTGCGGACTCAAAGCCCTCGGGGCAGCTTGCGTAAAATTCCATGGGTGACCTCTCTGGTTGCGTCGCTCCATTATATGATGGATGCTTCGTTTGCCCTTATCCTCGAAAGGAACTCATATGATTGATGCGTGTCCCAAACCCGCTGTGCTCTTTTTTGACGTGGACGGCACGCTGACGTCGTTCGATCCCGACGATATGACCGATAAGGACTTTTCGGCGGTTCGCCCCTCGCAGGCGGTGATCGAGGCGTTTCATCGTCTGCGCGACGCAGGGCACAAGGCGTTTATCTGCACGGGTCGTCCCTTGTGGCTGATTGCCGATGGCCTGCGTGCTTTGGAGCCTGCGGGTGTCGTTGCCATGGCGGGCGCCACGCTCGAGGTCGAGGGTCGCGTGGTGCATGAGGACTGCTTTGACGAGGACGTTATCGAGGAGCTTGCGCGCCGTATGGCCGCGGCGGGGATTGAGGCCTTTTTCGAGACCAACGTGGCTACTTTTGCCCTGGAACCCGCGGGCGTTGAGCAGTCGTCTCTGATCGGCACTTCTGTGGTGCACAGCACCGAGGAAATGCGCGTCGACGATAGTCTGCACGTGGGCAAGGTATGCCTCAATGTGCCCAGTTTGGCTCGCGTAGCCAATGATGACGGCTTTATCGATCGCGAGTTTGAGCTGTGCAACACCGGTGGTCAGAATCGCGAGCTGAGTCCCAAGGGCATTGACAAGGGCGTGGGCGTGGCGCGAGCGCTGGCGTATCTGGGCCGCACTGGCAACGCGCGCACCTTTGGCTTTGGTGATTCGGGTAACGACCTGGGCATGCTCGCCGCTGTCGAGACGGCCGTGGCCATGGGCAACGCTATGCCCGAGGTCAAGGCGGTCGCCGACTACGTGACCGACGATGTCGCACACGACGGTACCGTCACAGCGATGCAGCATTTCGGCCTCATCTAATGAATCCCGCGTTCTGACGTTTGCTCAAACTGCGACTCTTCGCTTTTGCATGCTCAATCGATTTATCAATCCAAACACTGAGGTGTTTATACCGTTCGCCGAGAAGATAAAAAACCGCAGCTCACGCCTTGATAAACGTAGGTAAAGTGTTTAGCAGTTTAACGCCCATGTGCAAGCGAAAGGAATCAGGCAGATGGCAATCAAGGTGTTCGCTGACAGTGCAAACCTCGAGGGCATGCTCGACATGTACGAGAACGGCAACGTTCAGGGTTTCACGACCAACCCGTCCCTTATGAAGAAGGGCGGCGTGACGGATTACCGCGCGTTTGCCAAGGAGGTCCTGACCCACATCACCGATGTGTCCGTCTCGTTTGAGGTCTTTGCCGATGACGTCGAGACCATGGAGGTCGAGGCGCGCGAGATCGCTACCTGGGCCGAGAACGTCTACGTCAAGATTCCGTGCGTGACCACCAAGGGCGAGTCCACCGCCGAGCTGGTCCGCAAGCTTTCCGCCGACGGCATCAAGGTCAACGTCACTACTATCTTTACGCCTACGCAGGTCGATGAGATGGTCGAGGCCGTTGACACCGAGGCGCCGTCCATCATCTCGCTCTTTGCCGGCCGCATCGCCGATACCGGCGTCGACCCCATTCCGTTTATGACGGAGTCGGTCAAGAAGGCCGCCGCCAAGCCCAACTGTGAGGTCCTGTGGGCGTCCACGCGCGAGCTCATCAACATTTACCAGGCCGAGGCCTGCGGTTGCCAGATCATCACGGTGCCCAACAGCATCCTGGCCAAGCGCAAGAACATCGGTCGCGACCCGTACGAGGTCTCGCTCGACACCGTGCGCGGCTTTGCCAAGGATATCGCCGCTTTGGGCTTCCATATCCTGCCGTAGCGCGAACACTGACTACGCCGCGGGCTGCTCGCCCCGGCTTTCCTTTCCCTATCGCTCACGCGCTTCGCGGGGGTCGCGCTAGGCAAAGGAAAGGCCGGGGCTGCCGGCACGAGCTTGCCAGCAAGTTGGCGCTTGGCTTCCATATCCTGCCGTGGGCAAAGGTACCCCCGCCTGCGCCGTGCAAAATTGAGAGTATTCAGCAAGGTAAAGGCTTTTACCAGTTGGGTGAGGCACGGAACGGCCCCCGTTTTGGCTCTGACGACGCTAAAACGGGGGCTGTTTTTTGCTTTTTCGCCTCTGAGGGGCATCCGGAACGGTGGAATTTGCAGAATACTCGCGATTTTGCACGTCACTACAGGGGGTACCCCTGCTTTGGCGGTTTACTTCCCCTGTACCATGGTGAGCGAGATCTTCTTGCGGTCGCGATCGACCTTTTCGACCCACACCTTGACCGTGTCACCGACGCGCACCACGTCGCTCGGGTGCTTGACAAAGCGGTTGGCCAGCTTGGAGATGTGGACCATGCCGTCCTTGCCGGGAGCCAGCTCCACGAAGGCACCGAATTCCATGATCCGGACTACCTTACCGGTGAAGATCATGCCTGCCTCTACCTCGGTAACGATGTTTTTAATGATGGAGATCGCTTTGTCGATCATCTCCTGATCCGTGCCGCATACATTTACAGCTCCGTCGTCGGTGATATCGATCTTTACGCCGGTCTCAGCGATGATGCCATTGATCACCTTGCCCTGCTTTCCTACCACATCGCCGATCTTCTGGGGATCGATCATGATCTGGGAGATCTTGGGCGCATACTGGGAAAGCTGCTTTCTGGGCTCGGAGATCACCGGAGCCATTACATTGTCCATGATGTAAAGGCGTGCCTCACGGCAGCGGCGGATGGCCTCTTCGATGATCTGGCG
>USDE01000193.1 GCA_900553345.1 uncultured Collinsella sp. | reverse complement strand
GTGATGACGATCATCGTCATGCCCTGCTGGGCCAGGCGAACCATGACCTCGAGCACCTCGTTGATCATCTCGGGGTCAAGGGCGCTTGTGGGCTCGTCAAAGAGCATGGCCTTGGGTTGCATGGCAAGCGAGCGGGCGATGGCTACGCGCTGTTGCTGGCCGCCCGAGAGCTGTGCGGGCACCTTATCGGCCTGCTCGGCCACGCCCACGCGGCTCAGCAGGTCCATGGCGCGCTCACGAGCTTCTTCCTTGGACACGCCCAGCACGTCGACGGGCCCCAGCATGACGTTCTGCAGTACGGTCATATGTGCAAACAGGTTGAACTGCTGAAACACCATGCCCAGCTCGGCGCGCATGCGGGCAAGATCCTTGCCTTCCTGCGGCAGGGGCTCGCCCTCGATGAGGATCTCGCCCGAGTCGATGGTTTCCAGGCGGTTGATGGTGCGGCACATGGTCGACTTGCCCGAACCCGAGGGCCCGATCACAACGACGACCTCGCCGCGATCGACCGAGAGATTGATGTCGTTGAGGACGTGCAGATCGCCGTAGTGCTTATCGACGTGCCTGAGCTCGATCAGCGGCTGATTGCCGGTGGAAGAGGTGCTCTGTGCCATGGTGCTCGGCTCCTTATGACTCGAAATGGTAAAGCGTTAGCGGATGATGGTCGCGCCGGTCTTGTGCGAAACATAGACAGCGGCCTTGTTAATCGCGACGTTGATGAGGATGTAGATGACCGCGATCACCAGGTAGACCGATACGAGGGCGTCGTAGTTGGTAATGAGCACGCGGGCATTTTGCATGAGGTCGGGGTAGCTCACCACGTAGGCAACGGTGGTGTCCTTGACTACGACCACAAGCTGCGAAATCAAGGACGGAATGATAAACCGAATAGCCTGCGGCAACACGATTTTAAAGGTGATTTTGGCCTTGGAGAGACCGAGTGCCTGGGCTGCCTCGACCTGACCGCGCGGCACGGCATTGACGCCGGCGCGGAAAATCTCGGCCAGCACGCCGGCTGCGGCGAGCGCGACGGGAAGCGTGAGCATCCAAAACGACGGCAGCGCAATCTTGTACTGAGGCAGCACCAAAAAGAAGAAGTAGATGAACAGCAGGCTCGGTACGCCGCGGAAAAAATCGGTGAGCACGCGGCAGGCCAGCTGCAGCGGCTTAATATCGCTCGTGCGGCCGAGCATAAGGGCTAAGCCCAGTACCAGCGCGATGGCGCCAGCGGTGAGTGCGACTTTAACGGTGCCCTCAAAGCCGGCAAGTAAGAACTTCCAGGTGGAGAGGTGCGTAAAGAAATACCAATAGTGGACCGAAAGCTGACCGGTCACATAAAAGCGCTGCAGTACCAAGGCGATGAGCGCCGCCACGGCAACCAATGAGATGGCGGTGCCGATGCGAATCTTGGCGCGCATCTTGGGGCCGGGAGCCTCGTAGAGCGCATCGCGCATGGTGAGCGCGGAGGTGGAATGCTTGCTCATCGGAGGATCCTCACCTTCTTATCGATATAGTTGCCAATGTGGCTCACCACAAAGGCCGTGCCCAGGTAGCCGAGCGCCGAGATAAAGAACGCGGCGACGCCGCCAAGTGAGCGCGTGTTGATGTAGCTCACCACGCCGGTGAGCTCTTGCGGCTTAAGCGGCACCTGGCTGCCGAGCGCGGTGGTGAGCATGACGGCGATAAAGAGGTTGGTCATGGGCAGCACGCTCGAACGCAGCGCCTGCGGAATCACGATCTTGGCGAGGATAAGGCTGAAGCTCATCCCCAGCGAGCGGGCGGCTTCCACCTGGCCGACGCCGACGGTGTTGATGCCGCTCATAAAGTTCTCGGAGCCAAAGGCCGAGCCCAAAAGGACCGTGGCGACGATAACGCAGGTGCGGTAGGGCAGAACGACCTTAAGCGGCGGCAGCGCATAGACGACGATGATGAGCAGCGCGATGCCGGGGATGTTACGGAAGACCTGAACATACAGGTCGCCAAAGACGCGCAGCGGCTTGAGCGGCGACACGCGCATCACGGTGACGGCGACGGCCAACACCATGGCGATGGCAAACGACTCAAGCGTCATGCCCCAGGTTGCTAGCAGCGCGTCGATATAGTTCTGGCCATAGAGCGACCAGAGCTCGGAGAGACTCATGCGGACCTCCCGCCGGTAAGGAAAGGGGCTCCCGTGTGTACGGAAGCCCCGACAACTCAGTGAGGAAACAGTTTACCGCAATAAAGCGCATCATGCGTTTCCGTATGGTTTCGTTGCGGTCGTTACCAGGCTCGCTGCCTAGGCGCCGATCTCGGGCAGCTCGGGAACATTGGTGTCGCCCGTACGGTCGCCGATGCAGATCTGCCACAGCTCAGTCCAGGTGCCGTCGTCCTCGATCTTCTTAAGGAAGTCGTTGACAAAGGCGACGCCGTCGGAATCGAGCGGCAGGCCGATACCATAGGGCTCCTTGCTGCCGAAGGGCTTGCCGGCGATCTTGTACTTACCGGGCTCGCGGACCAGGGCGCTCTGCTGCATGTTGTTATCGATGACGTAGGCGTCAACGCGGCCCTGCTGGAGTGCCTGGCGGGCCTCCTCGTCGGTCTTGAACTCCTGCTGGCTGGCCTTGGGGGCGAACTCCTCCAGGATGGCGGGGCCGTTGGAGCCGGACTGGACAGCGACGTTCTTGTCGGCCAGGTCGTCGACGCTCTTGATGTCGTCGTTGTCGGCGAGCACCAGGATAGCCTGCTGGGTGTAGTAGTAGGGACCGGCAAAGGAGACGAGCTTCTTGCGCTCATCGGTAATGGTGTAGGTGGCAAAGACAGCGTCGACCTGGCCGTTCTGCAGAACGGACTCGCGCGTGTCCGAGGTCACCTGGGTGATCTCGACCTTGTTCTCGCCCAGAATGTAGTTGGACAGGAGCTGTGCGATGCCGGCATCGAAGCCGCGGGTCTGACCGTCCTTCTCGTTGAGGAGGGAGAAGAGCGTGGAGGTCTGAACGCCACCGATCTTAAAGACGCCGGCGTCCTTGACGGCCGTGGCCCAGGTGCTGGCGGCGATGGCGTCGTCATCGGCCTTGGGGCCGTCGTTGACGAGCTTGTCGAATGCCTTGGCATCGAGCGTAGCGGAAACCTCGGTATCCTCGGAGCCCTTGGAGGAGCCGGCGGCGGAACCCTTGTCGGCCTCGGCGCTGGTGTCGGAGCAGCCGGCAAGACCAAGGCCGGCGACGGTTGCGAAGGTAGCGGCGACAAAGCCGCGGCGGTCGAGAACGACCTGCTGGGAGAGGTTCTTGCTCATGGTAGAACACCTTTCTCAATAAAATCCCTAGCGGTTGAGTAGAGTTATACCCCATCGCGCTCAAATGGGTCAACACGAAATAACTCAGAAACATACTTACCTTATGGGTTATTGTACCTACTAAAAAGGGACAGGTTTATTTTGGCAGGTTTTATCTGGGAAAACTCCGAATATTGCAGCTGAGATAGCGCTTTGCAGACGGCACGGTCGCTCGCAGCGGTCGCTATAATGGCGGCAACGAAAACCACCACAAAGGTGCCTGTCCCCTTTGTGGTGGTTTTCTCTAGTGCTGATTGAGTAGCCTTACGGCTTCGGCGGCCATGTTCTCGACCGTCATGCCGTTCTGAGCGAGCAGCTCGTTGGGGTCGTAGCGGTCGGGGAAGCCCTTGGCGATGCCGAAGGTGCGCGTGCGCACGGGCG
>USDE01000192.1 GCA_900553345.1 uncultured Collinsella sp. | reverse complement strand
CCCGAGGGGATATGTCCGCTACTCAGCCATCTGAGCCTGGACGGCGGTGATGGCCACGACACCCACGATGTCGTCGGCAGAGCAACCGCGCGAAAGGTCGTTAACCGGCTTGGCGATGCCCTGCAGGATGGGGCCGTAAGCGTCAGCGCCGGCGAAGCGCTGGACCAGCTTGTAGCCGATGTTGCCGGCCTCGAGGTCGGGGAACACGAGCACGTTGGCCTTACCGGCGACGGAGGAGCCGGGGGCCTTGAGCTGGGCGACGGTGGGGACGATAGCGGCGTCGAGCTGCAGGTCGCCGTCGATGGCGAGCTCGGGAGCCTTCTCCTTGCAGAACTTCACGGCCTCCTGGACCTTCTTGGCGACCTCGCCACCGGCGGAGCCCATGGTGGAGTAGGAGAGCATGGCCACGTGCGGCTCAACGTTGCCCATGAAGGTGGACCAGGAGTGGGCCGAGGCGATGGCGATCTCGGAGAGCTCGTCGGAGGACGGGTTGATGTTGAGGCCGCAGTCGGCAAAAATCAGCGTGCCGTCAGTACCGAACTGCGGAGTGTCGGTGCACATCACGAAGAAGGCCGAGACCAGCTTGGTGCCCGGGGCGGTCTTGAGGATCTGCAACGCGGGGCGCAGGGTGTCGGCGGTGGAGTGGCAGGCGCCGGAGACCAGGCCGTCGTCATCGCCCATCTTGACCATCATGGTGCCAAAGTAGGTGGCGTCCATCACCTGGGCGCGAGCCTGCTCGATGGTGACACCCTTCTTGGCGCGGAGCTCGGCAAACTTCTGCGCGTACTCCTCGTGCTTCTCGGCATTGCGCGGGTCGATGACGGTAGCGCCGGGAACGTCGATCTCGTCGGGGTTGCCCAGGATGACGATCTTTGCCAGGCCCTCCTCGATGATCTTGGTGGCCGCGACGATGGTGCGCGGATCCTCGCCCTCGGGCAGGACGATCGTCTTAAGGTCGGCCTTGGCGGCAGACTTCATACGGTTTAGGAAATCGCTCATGTTACTCCTTACAAGCGTTTCGCTAAGCTCCAGGCGCCCGGCTGTTCACGAATAAACCCGCTGCTAGCGGGTTTACCTTTCAATTATGTTCGCCGCGGTGCTTGAGCTTTCCTTGTGTGGCAAGCTCATTATAGGACGCATTAGCGCTATAATCGCTCTGATAAATATGTCTCGACGTATGTTCGAGAAAAAGCCCAGTTAAAAAGCGTGTGGCTTTTGACAAGGAGTATCGATGCAGATTACCTCAGGCCTGCCTGAAGGCTTTAATGCCGGTGCGTACGACATGATCGTTGTCGGCGCCGGTTATGCCGGTGCCGTTTGCGCCCGCCGTCTTGCCGAAACCATCGGCTATCGCGTTGCCGTTTTGGAGCGCCGTAGCCACATTGCGGGCAATGCCTTCGACTGCACTGACGAGGCGGGAATCCTGGTCCACGAGTATGGTCCGCACATCTACCATACCTTTAACGAGCGCGTCCACAATTTCCTGTCGCGCTTTACCAAGTGGACGGACTACCAGCACAAGGTGCTCGCCAACATCAACGGCACCCTTATGCCCGTGCCCTTTAACCATGCGAGCCTCAAGCTCGCCTTTGGCGATGAGCGCGGCGAGGAGCTGTATCAGAAGCTCGTGGAGACCTTTGGCAAGGACGTCAAGGTGCCCATCATGGAGCTGCGCAAGAAGAACGACCCGGATCTTGCCGAGGTCGCCGGTTACGTCTACGAGAACGTCTTTTTGCATTACACCATGAAGCAGTGGGGCCAGACGCCCGATCAGATCGACCCCTCGATCACCGGCCGCGTTCCCGTCTTTGTGGGCGATGACGATCGCTACTTCCCGCAGGCTCCTTTCCAGGGCATGCCGCAGGACGGCTATACCGCGCTGTTCGAGCATATGCTCGATCACGATCTGATTGATGTGTTCTGCGACGTGGACGCCCGCGACCTCTTCGAGATCGACGAGACCACCGTCAAGATCGACGGCAAGGTCTATGGTGGCGAGATCGTCTACACCGGTCCACTCGACGAGCTGTTCAACCTCGACCTAGGCGCACTGCCGTACCGCACGCTCGATATGAAGTTCGAGACGCTCGATATGGATCAGTTCCAGCCCGTGGGCACCGTCAACTACACCACGAGCGAGGACTACACGCGCATCACCGAGTTCAAGAACATGACCGGCCAGGTCCTGCCCGGCAAGACCACCATCATGAAGGAGTACTCCAAGGCCTATACGCCCGGCTCGGGCGAGACGCCGTACTACGCTATTTTGGAGCCCGAGAACCGTGAGCTCTACGAGCGCTATCTTGAGCGCGTCCAGAACCTGACGAACTTCCACCCGGTGGGTCGTCTGGCCGAGTATCGTTACTACGATATGGACGCCGTGACCAATTCCGCCCTCGATCTTTCGGATGAGATTATCGCCTGCCATGCATAAAGTCATAACATTCGGTATTCCCTCGTATAACGCCGCCAAGGACATGGACCATTGCATCATCTCCATCTTGGAGGGGAGCAATTACGCCACCGATATCGAGATTATCGTGGTGGACGACGGCTCCAAGGACGAGACGGCCGCCAAGGCCGACGAGTGGGAGGCCCGTTATCCCGGTATCATCCGCGCGGTGCACCAGGAGAACGGCGGCCACGGTATTGCCGTCCTTTCGGGTCTGCGCGAGGCGCAGGGCACCTACTACAAGGTTGTCGACTCGGACGACTGGCTCGACGGTGCGGCACTTTCGACCATGCTGTCGATTCTGCGTGGCTTTGAGGAGCGCGACCAGCGCGTCGACCTGTTTATCTCGAACTACGTGTACGAGAAGGTTTACGAGGGCACGCATACCGCTATTGGCTACAAGTTTGCCCTGCCGCGCAAAAAGATTTTCTCTTGGGACCAGATCGGACACTTCCGTCCCGATCAGAACTTGCTCATGCACAGCCTGTGCTATCGCACCGATGTACTGCGCGAGTCCAATCTGCCTATGCCGGCACACACGTTCTACGTGGATAATATCTACGCATACGTGCCGCTGCCGCGCTGCAAGACCATGTACTACGCCGACATCGACCTCTATCGCTACTTTATCGGTCGCGAGGGCCAGAGCGTCAATGAGGCCACAATGGTCAAGCGCCTGGGTCAGCAGTTCCGCGTAACGCGCATCATGATGGAATCGTTCCACCTGTACCAGGACGTTGAGTCCTCGCGTCTGCGTTCGTACATGATGGGCTACTTCACCATGATGATGGCGATTTGCTCGGTGCTCACCAAGCTTTCCGAGGAAGATTGTGCCGATGAGCGCCTAAAGACGCTGTGGAAGGACCTGAAGGAGTACGACGAGCGCATGTATCGTCGCGCTCGCTACGGCGTGGTCGGATTCTTTACCAACCTGCATGGACGGGCCGGAGACAAAACCACACTTGGCCTATACCATCTTGCCTCAAAGATCTTCAAATTCAACTAACTGCTGAGTAATCGCTGCTGATAGGTTGACTGGGCCCCTTGGCCTTTAGTTTGCTACTGCGAACAGTCCTGCTCGCACGGAAAGCACATTAAGTGCTTTCCGGCTCGTGCGGAACTTGTATCAAACTAAAGGCCAAGGGGCCTCTGCTATAAGAATCGATTGTCAGACTGTCTGAATTTGAAGATCTTAGACGCGCGGTACACAGGGGCCTGGGCTGAAAATAATTTAGTTGGTAGTCGG
>USDE01000191.1 GCA_900553345.1 uncultured Collinsella sp. | reverse complement strand
CGCCTGGCCTTCGGCGGCGCGGCCTGCGTCAACTATGGGGCAGCCCGGTTTTCCGTTGGCCGGCGCGCCCCACTCATAATGCTTGGGTCGGTGGGCTGATGTGTTGCATCCCTGAGGGCTACAGGGTTGAAATGAAGGTGGACAGGCGATTTAGGCCTTCGTCCAGATCTTTGTCGGAGACGCAGTAGCTGAGGCGGATGTGGCCTTCGGTGCCGAAACAGTCGCCCGGGACTAGGGCTACGTTTGCCACTTTGATGGCTTTGATGCAGAAGTCTTCGCTTGTTAGGCCGAATTGTTTGATGCTGGGGAAGGCGTAGAAGGCGCCGGCTGGTTCCACTACGTCGAGGCCCATGGCGTTTAAGGCTGCGAGCACGCGTTCGCGACGGGCTCGGTAGACTTTGAGCATGGGGGTTGGGTCGACGGTCAGGGCTCGGGCCGCGGCGTCCATCTCAAAGGAGACGGCGCTCGATACTAGGTATTGGTGGGCCTTTGCGATCTCGGCGATGACGGGGGTTGCCGCTGCGAGCCAACCTAAACGCCAGCCGGTCATGGCCCAGGGCTTGGAGAAGCTCTCGATGACCACCGTCTGCTCGCGTAGCTCCGGGTGGCGCTGGGCAAATCGCTCGTAGCCGTCCACGTAGACCAGGCGGTTATATACGTCGTCGCAGACCACGTAGATGCCCGCCTGCTCCGCCACGTGTGCCACGGCGTCGAGCGATGCCGCGTCGAGGATGCATCCCGTAGGATTGTTGGGCGAGCAGATGACGATGGCCTTGGTCGCCGGCGTTACGCAGGCACGAAGTGCGTCCTCATCAATCTGGAATTGCGTAGGCTCCGTATCCAAAAAGACCGCTTTGGCGTGGTTGGCCACGACGATGCTCTCGTACAGGCCAAAGGCCGGCGTTGGGATAATGACCTCGTCGCCGGGGTTGAGCATAGCCATGAATGTTGCCGACAGGGCCTCGGTCGCGCCGTCGGTCAGGATGACCTCGTCGGCCGAAAACGTAAGGCCCGCGTCCCCCATGTAAGCAGACAGCGCTTCGCGCAGAGCGGGGCGACCGTTGTTGGGCGGATAGTGTGTGTCGCCGCGGTCCAACGAAGCGGTCACCTCGGCGCTAATCATATCGGGCGTGGAAAAATCGGGCTCGCCGAGCGCGAGCGCAATGCATCCTGGGTACTGGGCAGCGAGCGCGTTAATCCGACGGATGCCGGAGGGCTTGAGCGTGGCAAGCGAGGTGTTCATGGGCAGACGCATGGCGTTCCTTTCGTAAGGGTTGCACTAGGATAGCGCGGCGAGGCACCGCCAGACGGTGTAACCTAAACGGAAACCAACCGGAAAGGAGGCGGCATGGAGACGACCACACGCGGCGATGTACCAAAAACGTTGCGAACCATTGCGTATATCAGCATTCCCGATAGCGCCGATCTTGAGTTTTTGCTCTGGGATCTGCAGGATGCCATCGCCGCCTATACTCAGCTTTCCGGCACCACGCTCCCACGCCCGATCGATTTGGAAGCGGATGATGCCGGTGCAGTCGATGGCATCGTGCTGGCCATTGAAGATATGGCTGACGATGAGACGTTGACAGCTATCGAGCAGGCGCTTGAGCGCTTTGGCGGTACGGGAACGCGCGTCTATGCCGCGATTCGAGCCGCACAGGAGGGCGCTAAGCAGGCGCGCGGGACCGCCGTTCGTCTGCACGAGGCATGTGAGCGCCATGACCAATTGTGGTGTGGCGGCGTTGTCGTCTGTGCCGGCAGCGGTATTGCGGCGCTTCGCCATTCCCCACGCATGGGCCTCTTGCGCCGACCATTTTCGGAAGCGATGGATAAGCTTGTGGGCGCTGTGCGCATGGGATGCTCCATTGAGCATGCGCAGCGACTTGGCGGCGGCAATGCCGTCAACGTCAACGTCGACGGCATGATTTGCGCCGAGCCAGCCGTGCCCGCACCAATCTGGCGAGGCGTTCTGAAACGCCTCGGCGCCCGCGCCCAATCAGATATCTAAATTAGAGAGCGGCCCAGTCAACGGCTTCGTGCCAACGCTCAACAAGACGCTCCAGACGCCAGGCGGCATTGGCGGGACTCGTCGAGGGCAGGACGATGGCGGGCAGCCCGGTGCGTTCTTGTAGATAGCGCTTGTAGAGCCGGCCAGCTGTACCTCCGTTGCATATCACCTGCTCAATGGGAGCTGCGCCGGTAATGCGCTCGATATGTGCCGGCACAACGTTGCGAATGCTCGCGTCACTCGAGCCCTTAATGTCACAGCTCTCGATCACGTCCCACAGGGCCACGCCGCCGTTCAGCAGCATGGAGCGCTTGGCGACAATCGAGGCGTCGAGCGTCGCAGGCTCGCTGTCCGCCAAAAGGTCGCCCTCGTTGGGCGGCACGGGCACACCGAGGCACGCGGCCATCACGCGCCAAAAGCGATTCTGGGGGTTGCCGTAATAAAAATCATTGGCACGCGAGAGCACCGAGGGAAACGACCCCAGCACCAAAACGCGCGAACGCTCGTCAAACACGGGTTCAAACCCATGCTCAATATGTTGATAGCCCTCGTCCGGCGCGGCCACGAGCTAGGCCCTCAGCAGATAGCGCACCTCGTAGGGCGCAAGCTCAAGGGAGCCAGACAGCTCGACCGTAGGCACGCCGTCGGCAAGCAGGTCGACAAAGGACCCGCTGAGCTCGCCGGCGCCAAAGGTGTAAGGCTCGTCCACGGCGTTCACCGCCACGAGCACCGTCGCGCCGTCGCAGGCGCGCTCGAACAGCAGCTGCTTGTTCTGGATCACCACGTTGCGATAGGCACCGTAGTTGAGAACACGGGCCGCCGTATCGTCGGCCGAGCGCAGGTGCGTGAGCTGCGTGATGAACGCCGTCAGCTCGTTGGGCGCAGGCTCATCGAGCGCAGGGCGCAGCGCCCAGTCGCCATCGGGGCCGCCCTTTTCGCCGACAATCCCCCACTCGCTGCCGTAGTAGACGCACGGAATGCCCGGCATTCCAAAGAGCATGCCGTAGGCGGGGCGCAGGCAGGACTTGTCCGTCAGGATGCTCGCCAGGCGCGGCACATCGTGGTTGTCGACAAACGACAGCAGATGCTTGCCGCGATAAATGCACCACGGGTCACCGCCAAACTGGCGATGAAGAGAGTGGGCAATCTCGAACATGTTGATCGAATTAAAGCTGGAGTACAGGCCCTTGTAGCACTCGTAGTTGGTGCAGGAGTCGAGCATCTCGTCGTTGACGATCTGGTTGTAGTCGCCGTGGAGCGTCTCACCAATCAGTACAAAGCCGGGCTTGAGCTCACGGGTAAAGGCGTGCAGCCGGCGCATAAAGTCGCGGTCGAGCATATAGGCAACGTCCAGGCGCAGACCGTCGACGCCAAAGACGTCGGCCCAACGGCGCACGGACTCGAGCAGGTAATCGACCACAGCGGGATTTTGCAGGTTGAGCTTCACAAGCTCAAAATGGCCTTCCCAGCCCTCGTACCAAAAGCCGTCGCCGTAGCACGAGTCGCCGTCAAAACTGATGTGAAACCAGTCCTTGTAGGGCGAGTCCCACTTGCGTTCCTGCACATCGCGGAAGGCCCAAAAGCCACGGCCCACATGGTTAAAGACGGCATCGAGCACCACGCGGATGCCGTGGGCATGCAGTGTCTCGCATACGGCGGCAAAATCGGCATCCCCACCCAGGCGGCGGTCGATATGGCG
>USDE01000190.1 GCA_900553345.1 uncultured Collinsella sp. | reverse complement strand
GAGCGCATGGAGCACGTGATGCGCGAGGCGGGCGTTGCTTTGCGCGAGCGGGCCGATTGGGATCCGATTCGCCGCGCGCCGGACGACTTCGACCGTGCGCCGCTTGCGCGCAAGGAGGAGCTCATTGAGTCCGACCCCGCGTGGGGGCAGATCGTCTGCCGCTGCGAGACGGTGCCCGAGGCCGAGATCGTGGCCGCGATCCGACGCCGCCCGGGCGCGGTTTCGGTCGAGGGCGTCAAGCGCCGCTGCCGTGCCGGCATGGGTCGGTGCCAGAGCGGCTTTTGCCAGAGCCGCGTGGTGGCGATCCTAGCCCGCGAGCTGGGGTGTGACCCTAGCGAGGTGCTGCTGGAGGACACTGGCTCGTGGCTCGTTGAGGGACCTTTGAAGGGGGTGCGCTAGGATGGCAGAACTCAAATCGAGTGCGATTGATAGCGACGCCGTTGAGGCGGTACCCACGCAGGCTTTCGACGTGGTCGTCATCGGAGGCGGCCCCGCCGGCATGGCTGCCGCGCTTGCCGCACATAAGGCCGGCGCGCGCGTGGCCATCGTTGAACGTGAGCAGCACCTGGGCGGCATCCTGCGCCAGTGCATCCACCCCGGTTTTGGCCTTTCGCACTTTAAGCAGGAGCTCACCGGCCCCGAGTATGCGCAGCGCTTTATCGACCAGGTGCGTGCGACCGACATTGCGCTGTTCTTGGACAGCATGGTGCTTGGGATTGATTCGGGCGAGTCCCCGGAAGACGCCGCGGTCCACACCGTCACGCTCATGAGCCCCACCGGCATGTTGCAGCTCACCGGACGCGCGGTCATCCTTGCCATGGGTTGCCGCGAGCGCACCCGCAGCGAGATCAAGATTCCCGGCAGCCGACCCGCCGGCGTGTTTACGGCCGGTCTGGCGCAGCGATACATCAATATCGAGAACCTCAAACCCGGCTCGCGCGCCGTCATTTTGGGCTCGGGCGACATTGGGCTCATCATGGCGCGCCGCTGCACGCTCGAGGGGATTTCGGTCGAGGGCGTGTACGAGCTCATGCCGTACGCCAACGGCCTGCGCCGCAACGTTAAGAACTGCCTGGACGACTTTGGCATTCCGCTGCATCTGTCTACCACGGTCACGCGCGTGATTGGGCACGACCGCGTGGAGGCCGTCGAGGTGAGTCAAGTCGACGAGCACTTGGCACCCATTCCGGGGACCGAACGCGTTGTTCCGTGCGACACGCTGCTGCTTTCGGTGGGTCTGATTCCCGAAAACGAGCTTTCGGTGGGCGCGGGCGTTGAACTTGACCCGCGCACGCGCGGCGCCGTGGTGGACCAGAGCCTGCAAACGGGCGTGCCGGGCATCTTTGCCTGCGGAAACGTGCTACACGTGCACGACCTGGCAGACAACGTGACGACCGAATCCGAGCGCGCCGGTGCGGCTGCGGCGGCGTACGCGCTGGGCTGTGGTGCTGGGGCCGATGCGGGCGCGAGTTGCCAGCTAACGGTCTCCCCCGCCGGCATTGCAGGCTACGCGCTACCGGGACGCATTACGACTGTGGCGCCCACCAAACTTAACTTCCGCGTACGCCGACCGGTCGACGCCGCCCGTATGCGCATTCTGGCAGGCGACGAAGAGCTGTTTGCAGGCAAGGTCCGCCCGTTTAAACCGAGCGTCATGGAAAGCTTCCCGCTGCCGGCAAAGGTGATTCAGCGCGCACTCGACCCGGGTATTAGCGAGATTATCCTGTCCGTCGATCCCGTTGAGGAGGCGTAAGGCCATGAGCACGAATGTGACCGAGACATTGCAGTTCAACTGCACCACCTGTCCATCCGAATGCCTCCTGACCGTGGAGGTAGAGCGCAGCGCAGACGGCGCCGTAGTAGAGGTGCGCTCCGTGACCGGCAACAGCTGCCCGCGCGGCGATAAGTTCGCGCACCAGGAGCTCACCTGCCCTATGCGCGTGCTCACCACAACCGTGGCCGTATCTGGCGGCGACGAGGCGCTGCTACCCGTGCGCACGGCCGAAGCCATCCCGCTGGCGCTCCACACCCAGGCCATGGACCTCATCCGCGGCTTGGTCGTCGACGCCCCCATCCGCATGGGCGGCGTCGTGTTGGAAGACCTCCTCCACACGGGCATCGGCCTAATCGCCAGCATGGACATCGACCCAGCCTAAGCAGCCCATTTGGAACTGGGCTCTTTTAGCTACCTCGCCATTCACCCCGCCCCTCCTCAATTGCGGTGAAATAGTTCCTGATTTCCGCCAAAACGCCGGCATCCAGGAACTATTCCACCGCAACTTTCCTTGGGATCGGTATTTAGCCTGTGCCTACTTTAGTGCCATTTCAAAACTGTGCCGGATTACGGGGCTGATTCGGAAACCCCCATCCATACCGGCAATTTTCGATTTTTGATAAGCCGTCTACCTGCGGTTTTAATTTCGCGATTTTTCCCATGGTCATGTAATACAGGTCCAGCCCCGTAATCCGCCATACTTTTGAAACCAGCCCATTTGGGACGGGCCTCTTATGACTACTTTTGCCTGCGTGCTTGCCAGACCGGCCATGCCAAGGATTGTCCCGAAGTGCCGGCATAGACGATATGAGCAGGACATAAAAACATTGAGAGCCCCTGCTGCATGAAAGACCGCGGATTAGGCCGACAATGGTGAGTGTCTAATTCAGCCGCGGCGGCCACGCCGCATTCATGGAAGGGGCTCCCATGCTCGATACTACCACCTTCGTCGGCCTCGACGTCCACGCCCGCTCGATAAAGGCAGTCTCCCTCGACGTCATGACCGGGGAGGTGCGCTGCGCGACCTTCGGCTACGACGCCGGGGCAGTCGCGGAGTGGGTGCGGTCCGTGGACCCAAAGGCCAGGTGCGTGTACGAATCCGGGGTCACGGGCTTCGACCTGCAGAAGAGGCTCTCCGGCCTGGGGGTCGACTGCGTGGTCGGCGCCGTCTCGAAGATGATCAAGCCCAGCGCGGACAGGCGCAGGAAGAACGACCGCAACGACGCCGAGTTCCTCGCCCGCATGCTGTCGGTCGGCAACGTCGTCGAGGTGTGGGTCCCCGACGACGAGTGCGAGGCCGCCCGCGACCTGACCAGGGCGCTCGAGGACGCGAGGGACGACCTCTCGCGCGCGAAGCAGCGGCTCTCCAAGTTCCTGCTAAGGCACGGGCTCGCCTTCGACGAGAGGACGCCCACCGGCCGCAGGAAGGGCAACTGGACCCGGGCGCACTGGTCCTGGATCGAGTCGATTAGGTTCGCGGAGGGGGCCGACAACGACGTGCTCGCCTACTACGTCGACGCGGTCAGGCGGGCGGCGGAGGAGAAGGCGAGGCTCGAGGGGCTCGTCGAGGCCGAGGCCCGCAAGCCCAGGTGGAGGAGGAGGGTCGACTCCCTGCGCTGCCTCAAGGGCGTCGACACCGCGACGGCCGCCGACCTCGTGTTCGAGGCCGGCGAGTTCTCGAGGTTCGGGAACGCCCGGTCGTTCGCCGCATGGGTCGGCCTGACGCCCTCCGAGCACTCCAGCGGGGAGAGCGACCGCAGGGGCGCGATCACCAAGGCGGGCAACAAACACCTGAGGAAGGCGCTGGTCGAGGCCGCGTGGCACTACCTGACGTGCTCGGGGCGGCCGAAGGACCTCGCCAGGGGCCAGGCCCCGGACCGGGTCGCCCGCAGGCATGCCGCCAAGGGCGTGCGGAGGCTGGTCGAGAGGCGGGAGGCGCT
>USDE01000189.1 GCA_900553345.1 uncultured Collinsella sp. | reverse complement strand
TCGCATGCGACGCCCTCCTCGGCCATGCGCTGCGCAAACGGATAGACCTGCGCGATCGGCGCCGTCTTGTCATCGGACACGCCCCACACAAAGGTCGGCGGCATCTGGCGCGAAACATGTGTGGAGGGGCAGATATCGGCCAGGTGCTCGTCAGTTGCCTCGCCACCCGTCACCATCGACAGGTAGTCGTTGAGCAGATCGCGCCCCGTCTTGCCGCCCGTCTTGGGCACACGCAAGTCAATGCGCGGATCGCGCGTCTGCATGTCGCGCACATAGGCAAAGTCGAGCAGCGGATAGCCCAGCACCACGGCATCGGGACGAACGTCGTCCGGACGCGCCCCGGCAAGTGCCGCGAAGGGGCCGGTCTTCCACTGTGTCGCCAGCGAGGCGCAGATCATACCGCCCGCAGAAAAGCCCACAACGCACACGCGCTTGGGATCGACATGCCACTCGTCGGCATTCGCACGAACCGTGGCGACCATCTTGGCAAGATCTGCCTGGGGGTGCGGAAAGCTCACGTCACCCGTGCCACTCGTCACATAGTTGAGCACAAAGGCCTGGTAACCGTGATCCAAAAACGCAAACGCCACGGGATCCTGTTCATGCGGGGCGATATGCGTAAACGCACCTCCGCCGCAGATAATCACGGCAGGGCGGCGGCCATTCGGTTTATCGGGCAGCGGCTCGGCACCCAAATACGTAAACGTCGCTGGATATTCCTCGGTCGGCTCCTCGCCCCACAGCGCGTGGTTCTCGACAATCATATGTGCTCCCTTCGCGCAAATTATGCGCCCTTGTTTTTCGTCTTCAAGCGTACCCCACTTGAGCCCGTGGCACAGAAACACTTCAGCAACAAGCTTCCCATCAACTGATATATCACATAATCCCAGCTCAGGACCATCGCTGAGCAGCGTAGAATAGGGGACGTTGACCAAGCCGCGAAACACATATGAAACGTTTCCGGCAAACCAAACGCGCGATATGCGCCTATTTAAGTTGGAGGCAACTATGGGTCTGCTCGATTCGCTTAAGTCCACCTTCACCTCGACGGGCGAGGCGTCCGTTCCGCCCGCAGCAAGCTTCGCCACCCGCGAAGGCGTCATCTATGCCCCCGTCAACGGCGTGCTCGTCAACCTGAACGAAGTCCCCGACGAGACGATCGCCTCGGGCATGCTTGGCCAGGGCTATGGCATCGAGCCCATTACCGGCACCATCTATGCGCCCGCCAACGGTCGCATCGGCGCTACCACCGTCACCAACCACTCCATTGGCATGATCACCGAGGACGGTCTTCGCGTATTCATCCATGTTGGCCTGGGCACCGTGGAAATGAACGGCAAGGGTTTTGCCCGCTTTGTCGAGATGGGCGATGTGGTCAAGGCAGGCCAGCCGCTCATCAGCTTCGACCGCGAGGCCATTAAGGCCGCTGGCCACGAGGACATCGTGACCGTCATCGTCTCCGAGCTCGATCGTCTTAAGAGCATCGACCATGTCGGCGAGTCTGGAACGCTTATCGGCGGCAACCCGCTCGTCAAGCTTGGCGACCCGCTGCTGGTTGCCAAGACCAAGTAGTCAGGCCCCGCACCACACAGCCAAAAGGCACCTCGTCAAGCGCCCGCGACCATTTGGCCGCGGGCGCTTTTCGTTTGAAAAACCATCCCGTCAATGCCTTATCTGTATAGCCCAAAAGAGCCGAGCTGCTAGAATATCGAACTGTATGGATAACTATCATTCAACCGTTATGGGAGGATACGTGAACCGCACCAAAATCGCGCAGCTCTACGCCGACGCCGAGTCGCTCGGCGGCCAGACCGTCACCGTCGCCGGCTGGGTCAAGTCCGTCCGCGACATGAAGAACTTTGGCTTTGTTACGCTCAACGACGGCAGCTGCTTCCGCGACCTGCAGGTCGTCATGAACCGCGAGGCGCTCGACAACTACGACGAGATCGCCCATCAAAACGTCTCGGCTGCCCTCATCTGCACCGGCACCGTCAAGCTGACCCCCGATGCGCCCCAGCCTTTCGAGCTTTCTGCCACCTCCATCGAGGTCGAGGGCGTCAGCGCCCCGGATTACCCGCTGCAGAAGAAGCGCGCAACCGTCGAGTTCCTGCGCACCCAGCAGCACCTGCGCCCGCGCACCAACCTGTTCCGCGCCGTGTTCCGCATCCGCTCTGTCGCGGCTGCCGCCATCCACCGCTTCTTCCAGGAGCAGGGCTTTGTCTACGTCAACACCCCTATCATCACCACGAGTGACTGCGAGGGCGCCGGCGAGATGTTCCGCGTGACCACGCTCGACCCCAAAAATCCGCCCCTCACCGAGTCCGGCGAGGTCGACTGGAGCCAGGACTTCTTTGGCAAGCACGCGAGCCTCACCGTGTCCGGCCAGCTCAACGCCGAGAACTTTGCCATGGCCTTTGGCGACGTGTACACCTTTGGCCCCACCTTCCGCGCCGAAAACTCCAACACCACGCGCCACGCCGCCGAGTTTTGGATGATCGAGCCCGAGATGGCCTTTGCCGATCTGAACGACTACATGGATAACGCCGAGGCCATGCTCAAGTACGTCCTTAAGGACGTTATGGCCACCTGCCCCGACGAGCTCAACATGCTCAACAAGTTTGTGGACAAGGGCCTGATCGAGCGCCTGGACCACGTGGCAAACTCCGACTTTGCCCGCGTTACCTACACCGATGCCATCGAGATCCTGGAGCAGGCAGTCGCTGCTGGCCACCAGTTTGATTACCCCGTCAGCTGGGGCATCGACCTGCAGACCGAGCACGAGCGCTTCCTGACCGAGGAGCACTTTAAGCGCCCGACCTTCGTAACCGACTACCCGGCAGAGATCAAGGCCTTCTATATGCGCATGAACGACGACGGCAAGACCGTCGCCGCCGCCGACTGCCTGGTGCCGGGCATCGGCGAGATCATCGGTGGCTCCCAGCGCGAGGAGCGCCTGGACCTGCTCGAGGCCCGTATCAAGGACCTGGGCATGAATCCCGAGCAGTACAAGTACTATCTGGACCTGCGCCGCTACGGTTCCTGCAAGCACGCCGGCTACGGTCTGGGCTTCGAGCGCTTGGTGATGTACCTCACCGGCGTCAGCAACATCCGGGACGTCCTGCCCCACCCGAGAACGGTCGGCAGTGCGGACTTTTAAAAAATAAAATCGACTCCGGCGCCCTGTCCATCTGCTTGGACAGGGCGCCGTTTTTTGCGGTTGTGGGGACGGAGGGCGGTACCCTTCTGCGCATTGCCGGCGGTCCGCTGCAACAGTTTTTCTTGAGGAGAGGCGGGGCCCTAGTGTATAGTTAGGAAAAACTCAAAAGGAGGAAAAAAATGGAAAGCGATACAATAGAACTTCTGCGCCTGATGCTGGCGCATCTGCGGCCCAGGCTTCAGGGACGGGACGAAGAGTGGCAGGCGCTGGAGCGGAAGCAGCAAGAACTGATGGCCAGCTTCCGGGAAACCCACGGCGGGGACGTGCCGCTGCTGGAGGAGGTCCTGGAGATGGAGGACGCCTGGGCTGGCGCGGGAGAACGGGCCTGCGCCGCCCACTTCTTTCTGGGGCTGCAAATGGGCCTGGACCTGGGGAAGTTGAACTATCTGCGGGAGGAATAGGCGCTGCCCCGGAGTGCGCGTGAAAGAGAGCGCCCGGACCACGTGGCCCGGGCGCTCTCTTTCAGTTAGATGAAGAACTGTGCCGGATCAGGCCAGCACCCGCACGCAGCGGTCGATGAGGGTCATGT
>USDE01000188.1 GCA_900553345.1 uncultured Collinsella sp. | reverse complement strand
CCCTACAAACGCGGCATAGTCCGTATGCTGCAGAAGGTACGACCCGCAAAGCTGATAATCGCCGCGCACCAACTCAAACGAAATCAGATGGGCATCGAACAGCGAATGCAGGTCGCGGCGCAGCAGAATCCCGTTGCTGACAACCCGCGACTTGGGACCCGAGTAGTTCTCGATATGCGCAGCTTCGAGCGCTTCGTTGACGTTGCAACCCGAGACGGCGCATCGACCGGTATAGGCCTCAAAGAGCTCAGTGCGAAAACGCTGCTGGCCGATTCGCTCACGACGCAGCGCATAACGAACCTTGTCATCATCGCTCGCTGGAATGCCAGAAAACTCCGCCGCAACCGGAGCGTCCTTCATGTAGCTCATATCGGGGAAGAAACGAGCATCGGGTCCGCCCTTATGGACAGGGCCGTGCAGCACAAACCAGCTGTTCTCGGGCTCGTAGCGCTCGACGAATGCGAGACCCAGCACCTTGTAGCCAGCGCTCGTTGCAAAGAACACGCCAACGGGAACACCGCATTCCATGCAGTTGATCATCTTTTGGTTGTAGTCCTGGTCGCGCCAGTTTTCGACCGATGCGCTTTGCGACGAGTACTTGAGCACCCACGTGCCGTCCTCAAGATAGAGCGGCGGAACATCGGGGTAGGCGCCACGCTTGGAATTGTGCACCGAGAGCGCAAAGGTCTTATCACGCGGATGCTTGACGCGTCCGCGACCAGGCCAAAAGATGCCCGAATCGCGCGACACGGGAAAGAGTTCGGAATCAATCGTCAGGCGAAAGGGATATTGAGGGCTGTCGGCATTCGTGCGATGCGGAAGCTTGTCCCACAGCCCGCCGCGCTGCTCCTCGCGCAAGAACCATTCCCAAGCCTGGACATATTCAGACGGCACAAAGCTGCAAGCGCGGTCAAAACTCGGCCGAGCAATCAGCGGAACACTAGAAGCAATGCCGCCCATAAGGAACCTCCAGGAAAAACAGTTCCTCACATTATCGCCGATGCACTGATGGCGCCAAACGAAAAAGGGACCACTTCCTTCGAAGTGGGCCCTTGGGACAGACCTAATTGACGAATTAGATCCAACTCGATCCTACTTACCGTCCGGCACGATACCGACCAAGCTAACTGTTACATCAAAAGTCGGAGAGACGGTGTTCTTGGCCTGCTCGGACCAGTTTTGGCAGTCGGAGTCGGTGCCTTCCATCCAGATGACGATCTTCATGTTCGTGCCGTTGTAGCCAACGTTCTTTGCGATGGCCTGCGGTTTTGCTCCGGTAGGCTTGGAATAAGAACCACCCGAACCGGTTGCCGCCCAATCGCCGCCGTTCTGGTCAATCAAGCTCGTGCCGGCAACATGTGCGTAGGTTGGTGCCTGAGTCGCCGCTCCCTCGAGCGAAACACAGCTCCAACCAGTCGTTGAGGAAACATCGTTGCCATGCTCAGTAGTCGAAGGTTCTATCGGAGCGTAGACAACCTTAAGCTCATCGCCAATAACGATGCCAACGCGCAGGCTACCCTTAATCTTGTTGAACCATTCACCCGTTACGTTGCCAGAAGGCTTGATAGTAACAGGATTCGTGCCGTCTAGATAGACATCAGCGATACCCGTATTGGTGACGGTATAAAGCGTGTAGTCCGCAGCAACATAGGCGTAGTAGGAACCAGAACCGCTGGCTAACGTATACTTTCCTGTGCTGTCCGCAGTGACTTTCTGATAACCGGAGACATTCGTGCCATTCCAAGTTTTGGGCACAAACCAAGATTGAGCATTGTTGGTCGAGGAGGGGCTAATTTCATGACCCTCGGAACTGGCAGTGGTCTGTTTGTCCGAGCCATCATGGTTAACGTTTTTGCCCTGAGCAATTTGCAGCACCATGCCATTCGCTTGGGCGGAAATAGTGCTCGTTGTTGCATGGACCCTGCTATTCGTGACAAACCATGCGTAGGTGGTTGCTGAAAGCGCCAACGCCGAGACGACGACGGTCAATGCCGCTCCAATAAGTTGAATCTTGAGTTTCTTTAACGAATCGTGCATGTTCGTCGCCTCCCTCCGTTAAGAAAAAGGGCAGGATCCCGGGCTGGGAACCTGCCCTTCGCAAGCCGTTATAGAACTACTTATTTCTTGTTCTGGTTTTCAGCGGTAAAGGTAACGGTTAGCTTGGAAGAGTCAGTCAGCTTCTTAAGGTTGTTAGTGTAAACCTTTGCATCGCTGCCCTCAAAGAAGATATAAATGTCTACTTCGGTATCCTTATCAGCAGTAATAGTGTCTGCGAGAACACCATTGGCAGCGGTAATGCCGTTAGAACCAAGCTTGAACGTACCGTCTTTGTCAAGAACAACCCACCTGTCGCCACACGTCACCAAGAGACGAAGCGCAGAGTTAATATCGGAGTTGGTAGAAAGGTTGGTTTCGTTACCATCCGCAGATTTCGCCTCAACGGAATCGATCTTTAAATTGGAGAGGTTCTGGCCGCGGGAGCTGATGTTGAAGACGTTCTTCTTAGCGAATTCCTTATCAACTGCCTCAGCAGGAGTGCCTTCCGTGCCCACAAGGGTCAATCCATCCTTCAGGGTGCCGTTGTCGACATCGGTGCCGTAGCCCGTCATGAACTTACCCACGGTAGACCCAATCTCCTCACCAAAGGTGGCAGGGTACAGCTTGGTTGCCTCGGTATCGCTGGCAACATCAAACGTGCTGTCCACGCCCACAGCGGAGCCGTTGTACTTAATCGTCATATACGATGCGTTCGACTGCGCAGTAATGCTGCTCGTCGTTGCCTTGACGGTGTTGTTCGTCACAAACCATGCGAAGGTGGCGGAGCCGAGGGCTACGGCTGCCACGAGGACCATGGCGATGGCGGCGCCCATCTGCTTCTTTAATGCCTTGGTATCCATACGGACCCCTTTCTTTCCCCATTCATCCCAGATGACCCTCGAGAAGCCCGGAAGGGGAGCCCGCGCTTTCGTGTTGGATGTTGCTTGCCCATCCTTTAGACATGGAATTGAGAATACCATAATTCTTACGATTTCCTTATGAGTTTTCGGCAGCCTACATTCCGGCAGATTCATAGGTCTACCTCGGGCTATATGTGGTGCTATGTGAACATCGTTTACCTTATTTGATCTCTCTCCCGCAAAGCCGTAAGTCCCTCTTAAGCCTTGCGACCGCAGTGCCACGCCATCGCATACATTCACCCTCTGCAGGGCTTCTGCCCCAGCCCTCCTCCACTCGCTATACTGGTGTGGCACGTGTCATTTTTGCCTGCTAAACGGGCTATTTGTTGGGAGGGCTCATGCCTGCCGCCAATCAACCCAAGGGAAGCGTTTCCACCGGATCGATTAAGCCGGTGACGCGCAAGGCCGTTCGTTGTCAGCGCGAAGTCGCTTGGTTGGTCACGCAGGCGGCCGGCAAGCTCGTCGCCACCACCGACGACGTCAACGCGCCGACGCCCAGCTTTGTACTGGCGGCGGCATTGTCGTACACCCGCAAGCAAGAGCAGGCCGCACGGGACCGTGGCGCCGCGATTGACTACGAGGCCGTCATGGGTCCCGACCTTGCGAGCTTTTGCCAGACTTCGGGGCTGCCCGCAGCACCTAACGCGCTTTCGGACACGGGCTACATGTTCACGCTCTCGGGCGCGGATCTGATCCGCGACCTTTACGCCTACTGTAGTGACCTGGACGAACGCATGGGAGACGCGACGCAGGTCAAACCGGGCTACGCAATCAAGCTCGCGCTGCGGTTGTTCTTGCTGGACGCCACCGCTGGCAACGGCGCTACCTCCGCAGACAACGCCTCCGCATAACAAAAG
>USDE01000187.1 GCA_900553345.1 uncultured Collinsella sp. | reverse complement strand
CTGACGTTTACAGGTCGCGAGCCCATCACGATCTCCGAGCGGGGGCTCACCGAGGTACTCTCCTCCGGCACTGTACGTGGCCTAGGGCTGGTGCAGCGCGCAATGAGGGTACTGCGCTCCGGCGGCTACCTTTTAGTCGACGAGGTGGAGAACCACCTTAACCGCCAACTGGTTAACGTCGTGCTTGATCTGTTTGCCGCCCGCGGGACCAACCCCAACGGCGCGACGCTGGTTTTCACGACTCACTACCCGCAGCTCCTCGATCACGTGCACCGCAAGGACAACGTGTTCTTTCTCGCCCGACGCAACAGCGGTGCGCGCGTGGTGAAGTACGCCGACCGCGTGAAACGCATCGAGAACAAGAAATCGGAGGTATTCGCCTCGAACTTTGTGAAGGGGACCGCTCCGCGCTACGCCGACGTGCGCGCGCTTAAAGAGCTCGTCGCAGAGGAGGTGTCCGATGAGCGGTGATAATGGTTTTCGCTTTGCGGGATATCATCCGATCATCTCCTGCGAGGGAACAGCGGAACAGGTGGCCGTGGACATTCTCCTCGAGGCGGACGCGCTCGTCTTTTCAGAGGCCGACGTCGTGGACGTCACCCGCCTGCGCAAAGCCTCCGATATCCAAGATAACTACCTCAACTTAGACTATGACTGGCCAGTCTGCATCGTCAGGGTGCTGGACTCGAGGAAAGAACGCTTCAAACTCGGCAACCTGTACGCCGGCCGCTTCCCGGTGGTTAGCTACGTGACCCATCCCGAGATAGAGGTGCTGGCCATTATTCGAGAGGGCTCGTGGAGACGCTGGCACGGCGGACGCATGAAACCGAGCGACTTCTGCAAACAGGAGCTCGGCATGCACGAGGTAAAGAGGGAAGGCTTCCTCAAAAGTTATTGGGATGCCGATTCGCTTACGGCAGCCGCCAGGGAATACAAGCGACTTTCGAAGATCCCCAAGGGCGAGTTGTGCCTGGCAGACCTCATCCGGTAAAGGTTTGCAGCCACCGCAATACCCATAACGCTTCCCAAGACTACCGGCTGCCGCTTGATTGCCCTTTTCTCGGCGCTTTTCTTGCCGTGCACAACACAGCCATAACGCCCATTTCCGGAAGTGCGGGGAAAAATCGCAACCAGCCGAGCACAAACCAAATTTTGGCGTCAAAACCGCAGGTCACGAAAGGGTATAACCGGGGTCTGGTTGGCGGAACTCGGTCTTTCCACGCACTTCCGAATTCTCAAAACGGAAGTATGCGGCAAATTCCGGAAACCCCGACCACACCGGCCTTTTCGCGAAAAGAAACCGCAGGCAGAGGCGTTGGTGTGCTCCAGCGTGGTCAATAAGTCTGGATTTTGCCGCATACTTCCGAACTCGGAGAGTCTTAGAAGCCAGTATTGAATATCGGGAGCTCCTTGCCGAAAATCCATTTGAGGGAATCCGTATCGTCGATATCATTCGAGAGGGGATGACGGGCGATGACCAACGCCTACAGTGAGATGTATCTCGAGGATGCAATGAGAACGCTGGGCGAGGCGGTCGATTTTGCTCTCTGTGACCAAGGGCTGACTCCAGCCGAGTTGACGGCGATCCTGTCGAACGCTCTTGAGATGAAACAGTTTGAGCGCGGTATGCCTCGCGTCGTCTGCGGCATGGCGGGCGACGAGCTCGCGCGCGATATTATCGCCCATGCGGGACTGACCCCCGTCAAATGCAGGGAGACCTATCCGTTCGACCGTTCGCCTCAGTATTGGGCGGGCTGGGTTTTGGCCTATGCGCAATGGATGAGCAGCTTGGGCTTTAATGAGCTACTCGAAGTCGCCCCGCTCGATTGGATCATCGGCTCGTACCATCCGCTTCACGAGGCCTCCGAAGACAAATTCGCCCAGATTGTCATTGATAAATGGAACGATGCCCAGGCAGACAAAAAGGGCCTCAAAGCGGCACGAAAGGCGGCCGGCCTAACGCAAAAACAGCTCGCCGCCCAATCGGGGGTTAAACTTCGCGCTATACAACTCTACGAGCAAAACCAGCTCGACCTACGCCGCGCCTCGGTCTCCTCGGCATTGGCGCTTGCAAATGCCCTAAACTGCGCCATCGAAGACCTCGTCTGGAAACCGGTTGCCCTGGAGTACGACTCGCGGGCTATTCCATCCATAGAGCTATAAAGGAGGCAGACATGCTTTGGAGCAATGTTCAACAAGATGACGGCGCTGATTGCGTTGCTCAAGAAGATCATTCAACTGCGCACGTGGCAAATTCAGCATCACTGATTTTGCGCGACGGGGCCACGTTAATCGACGAAGCTGTTCGGCTAACCATTGCGGGCATGCCCAACGCGCTCAGGCTCTTGGAGAACTCATGACGACGGTCGCGCCGCGCCGGGCACATCCGTTCGCACCGCTCGTGCTCGACGATGCCGGTTCGCTCGAAGCTATGGCCGCGGCCGTGATGCGTCTACACAGCACGCTGATGGCCGTCGGGCGCTGCTATACAACCGACGCCACAGGCGGCCGGGCCGCGCTTGAGCTTGGACGCGTCGAATCCGTGCTTGCGGGTGCATTCTGTACAATATTCGGCCAATCGCCGGCCGATCGCTTCGCAGACATCTTTGACCAGGTCACCTACGTGGCCGAGCACATGGTCAAGGACCACATCTTTGAAGACGGCAACAAGCGAACCAGCCTTGTCTTTGCGTTGTCCGTCTTAAGGTTCGCCGGCACTCCGGTCGAGCTAATCGACAGCCCCGAGCCCAAAGACAACCAGTACTACGTCCGGATCCAAGACCTCGTATCCGGAAACCGCTCTCGAGCCGATCTCGCGGAAGAACTTAGGCGCAATTACGTTGTGTGTCACGACTGCGCTTCGCCTGTATAGAATCAAACCATCCGCACGCTGGTAATTGAATGGATTGGATACCGCATGGAACTCCCCAGCACCCTGTACAGCAATGTCTACGACTTTGCGTTTTGCCCCGAGCCCTGTTACGACCGCCTGGTCGACCTCGCCGATCCCGAGGACTGGGGTCCTAGCAACCGCATCCTCAAAAACTACCTGTCGTTTTCGTTTAGCCGCGCGGTGTTTTTGACCGAGCGCGACGCGGACCAGACCGCGCCGTCCAACCTGCCGCTAGTGTTCGACGACGACCGCTGTCTATTCAACACCGGCCTGTACACGCGCCGTTACGAGACCATCTACGGTCTGTTTGAGCCCAACACCAAGCCCGACGCGCGCCAGCGCTGGTTTTTGAAGGGTTTCTTTAAGGAAAGCGACCCCATGCTGGTCTCGTTTGAGTACCTGCCGTGCCGCGTGCGCTTTGCCGAGGACCCCTCCGAGCTGGTCTTTGACTACCGCCTGCCCATCCGCTCCAACATCGACCACATTCTGGGCGACGAGGAGAACCTTACGCGCATCCCTGCCAGCCTGATGGGGGAGGGCAACTCGCTGCTGCTGCGCCGCGCCTTTGAGGGCGCCGTCGTCGAAGCCGCCCGCCGCGCCGCCGCCAACTACACGCTCGCGGTGCCGCAGTTCTACGGCGGCCGGATCCAGCTGCTCTTGCCGCTGTGCCTGACCGGCGACAAGCCCGAACTGGCGCTGACCATCCAGCGCGAGGACGGCTTCTACGCAGCGCGCACCTGCCTCACGCTCGACATGGCCTACAACAACGCACGACTTATCTGCCGCCCAGAGACCTCGTGGATTAAGCGGTAAAGGGTGGTTGAGCTGCGGGTTTGTGGTTACGGCGCTTGTCATGGCGTGGTCGACGCCAACGAATGGTTGATTTCCGATCTCAGCCGAACACTTTGAGCGGATAGGCCGTTCCCGCAGCT
>USDE01000186.1 GCA_900553345.1 uncultured Collinsella sp. | reverse complement strand
GACGGAGGAAAACGGATCACCGAGGGGGTCGGTTTGGCCCGGTGATCCGTTTTCCTCCGTCCCCAAGGGATCATCTAAAAAGGCCGCAGTCGGGAATCCCGGCTGCGGCCTTGTTGCACCTGTAAGGTCAACTTGCCCGTTAGACCAACTTGAAGCCCTTGCGCTTGCCTACGGAGAGGGTGTCGCCCAGCTTGAGGGCGCTGGGGTCGATGTTGTAGCTCTTGGGAGCCACGGCCTTGCCATTGATCTTGACGCCGCCGCCGTCGATGTCGCGACGGGCCTGGCCGGCGCTGGCCGAAAGGCCCAGGTCCTTGAGCAGACCGGCGAGGTAGATCTGGCCCTCGTCGTTAACAGTCAGCTCAACATGCTTCTCGGGGAAGTCGGCGAGCTGGCCCTCCTTGAACACGCGGTCGAACTCGGCCTGAGCCTCGTCGCCGGCACCGGCGCCGTGGTAGGTGTCGCACAGGTCGCGGCCCAGAGCGCGCTTGAGCTCATAGGGATCGGCGGAGCCGTCGGCCAGGGCAGCGTCGATCTTGTCGACCTCGGCCGGGGTGAGCGAGCTCGCCAGGCGGTAGTACTTGCCGATCATCTCGTCGGGGATGGACATGGTCTTGCCGAACATATCCTTGGGCGCGTCGGTCAGGCCGATGTAGTTACCGTAGGACTTGGACATCTTACGGACGCCATCGGTGCCCTCGAGCAACGGCATGGTGAGCGCGATCTGGGGCTCCATGCCCATCTTCTCCATGAGCTCACGGCCGGCGAGCAGGTTGAAGAGCTGATCGGTGCCGCCCATTTCCACGTCGGCCTTGATCTGCACGGAGTCGTAAGCCTGCATCACGGGATACAGGAACTCATGCAGGGCGATCGGCGTCTGGGACTGGTAGCGCTTGGTAAAGTCGTCGCGCTCGAGAATACGGGCGACGGTGAACTTGGAGCACACCTGCAGCAGGCCGGCCAGATCCATCGACAAGATCCAGTCGCCGTTGTGCACGATGGTGGTCTTCTCGGGATCCAGGATCTTCATGGCCTGGCTCACGTAGGTCTCGGCGTTGGCCTCGATCTGCTCCTGCGAAAGCTGCGGGCGGGTGGAGTTCTTGCCCGAAGGATCGCCAATCAGCGCGGTACCGTTGCCGATGATGAGGGTGACGTTGTGGCCCAGGTCCTGGAACTGACGCATCTTGCGCAGCGGCACGGCGTGGCCCAGGTGCAGGTCGGGGCTGGTGGGATCGACGCCGAGCTTGATGTTGAGGGGCTCGCCCTTCTCAAGCTTCTTGCGAAGGTCGGCCTCGGGGACGATCTGCGCGGCGCCCGAGGTGATGATACGCATTTGCTCGTCAACAGACAGCATTGGGTATCCTCCTTTTGCTATAGCACCCTCGCCGAAAACGGCGGTGCTGGAAGTCCATAAACTCTCTTATGATAACAAACTGACGCGACGCAGCATCTACGACAGGAAAATCCTCGTCCTGCCGCATGCGTCGATGGCAACTGGCAGACGCGTACCGTCACGCTCGACCAGATAGCGCACCTGCCGACGACGCAAGCAGTCGCGGCAACGGACCTGCCCCGTCGCATCGGTGGCGCAGACGCCCTCGGCGGTCAGCAGGCAGTGCTCGCACACCATAAGCTCGGGACAGTCGGCGTCGAACGGACCCAAGACGCCGGGTTCAGCAGCCAGCTCGGCAATACGCTCCCTGTCATTGCTGAGCAACTCGGCAGGCAAGTATACCCACCTCGCGCCAAGCCCGCGCAGCCAGGCAAGCGTGGCCCGATTGGCGCAGAACACCGGCGCCGCCACGTCAAACGTCGTGCCCAGCTCGCGGGCCATCGCCACCTGCCCCAGGTTGCGGCAAACAATACGCCCGGCACGTTGCATAAGCGCTCGAGTCCGCTCGGCGTCGCCTGCGCGGCACACTTCGTCGAGCACCACCGTCGCATCGGACAGATCCCGCTCATCGCGCGGATCCAAATCCATCAGCTCCCAGGCAAAGACCATACGAGCAAAAGCCTCATGCTTTGACCGCTCAGCAGGCGCGACCGCATCTGCCTCGACCCGCATGCGCTCCAACACCGTTGCCGTCTGCCCCAGCACGCCGGCACTGCGAATCAGATAGACCTCACAGCCCGCGTCCACCTTGCGTTTGCAATGCACGACGATGCGCTCTCCCGCAGCGGCATCCACGGGGCAAGGCACCTGTGGCCAGCGCTTGGGCACATCGGGACGCGCGTCGGCACCCGGGTAAAATCGGATCTCGAGCGTATCGCCCGCCGCCACGGCGGCATCAAGCTCAACCGTCACCTCTTCGTGACCCACCGCCACCAAGTGGCCCACGCGCACGCCCTGGTTGATCGCGCGCTCAAAGCTCATGAGCTCGGCGCCCGAACGGCCCCGCAGATACGCATCGGTAAAGCCGCGGTTGAACGACCTTCCCAGCTCGCGCTCAAGCGTCGGCACCGCATCGGCATCCCATGTGCCGTCGCGCAGCATATTGAGCGCCCGACGCCACACCCTTACCACGTTAAAGACGTAGTCGGGATTCTTCATGCGGCCCTCGATCTTGAGCGATGCCACGCCGGCGGCAACAAGCTCGGGCAGATGCGCGATGCCCAGATAGTCACGCGGACAAAGCAGGCGATCCCCTTCGACAGCGACAACACTCTGCCCCTCCTCGTCCACCAAGTCATAGGACAGACGGCACGGTTGCGTGCAATCACCGCGCATCGCCGACCGTCCGCGCCTCAGGGCCGAAAACTCACACGCACCCGAGTATCCAATGCAAATAGCGCCGTGACAGAACACCTCGATGGGCACGCCAGTAGCGCAAAGCGTCTCAATCTCTGCCACGCTCAGCTCGCGCGCAGTCGTCACGCGCTCAACGCCCAACTCCTTGGCAGCCAACTGCACGGCACCCTCGCTATGAGCGCCCGCCTGAGTGGACAGGTGAATCTCGACCCCCGGAATCGCCGCACGAAGTGCACAAGCCAGCCCGGCATCGGCCACAATCAACGCATCGGCACCCAACGCGTGCGCATGCGCCCCCAACGCCACGGCGTCGGCAAGCTCATCATCGAACACGAACACGTTGAGCGTCACGTACACACGCACGCCACGGGCATGGGCCACGGCACAACCGCGCGCGAACTCATCATCGCTAAAGCCATGCGCGCTCACTCGAGCGTTGAATCCGTCCAGCCCCGCATAGATGGCATCGGCACCCGCCGCAATCGCCGCGAGCATCTGGTCAAGTCCGCCAGCAGGCGCCAGCAGTTCGGGCAGCGCCACTTCAGCCGCCGCCAACTCGCTTTCGCATTGTCCGCTCGATTCCATCGGCCGAATCGCCATCGGTAAACTCCTTGCCAAGGTGTGCTTTCACTCTGAAAATTGCTGCCAACCAGCATACACGAGGCCCCGCATGCCCCGATTGGTTTATCGTGTAATAACTTATGTCCATCCTGCCCGGTAGCATACCTGCCGCCTGGCACGACATACCTGGAGGTCAATATATGGGTCCTCGCCAACGACAGGGGCGCGGTCGCTCTAAGACGCATGCCCTTCCCATGATCTTGCTCTCGTTTTTGGGCTTTCTGCTTATCGCGGGCGTAGCGTTTGGCATCGGCATGATCGGCAACGTCAACCGCTGGCTGTCCGATCTGCCCGACTACACCGATGCCAACGCGTATCTGGTGAGCGAGCCCACCGACATCGTCGACTGCAACGGCAATACCATTGCGAGTTTCTACACGCAAAACCGCAAGTCCATCACCAAGGACCAGGTGTCCCCGTATGTGCTGCAGGGCACCGTTGACGTTGAGGACGAGCGCTTCTACGAGCATGGCGGCATCGACCTCTGGGGCATT
>USDE01000185.1 GCA_900553345.1 uncultured Collinsella sp. | reverse complement strand
TCTTTGTCATCGGCGCTCTTCGTGGCGAGGTCGCGCCTCCCAAGGCCAAAAAACTCCACCGCTATGCCTTCTTTATCGCGGCGCATAACGAGGAGGCTGTGATTGCCAACCTCGTTCGCTCCATCAAGGACCAGGATTATCCGTCCGAGCTTATCGAGGTCTTTGTGGTCGCCGACGCCTGCACCGACAACACGGCGCAGCTCGCGCGCGAGGCGGGCGCTGTCGTTTATGAGCGCAATGACCTTGCCCGCAAGGGCAAGAGCTGGGTCATGGACTTTGGCTTCGACCGCATCCTTAACGAGTATCCCGATACGTTTGAAGGCTACTTTATCTTCGATGCCGATAACGTCATCGCCCGCGATTACGTCTCCAAGATGAACGATGCCTTTGATCAGGGCTTCCATGTGGTCACGAGCTATCGCAACTCCAAGAACTTCGGCAGCTCGTGGATCTCGGCGGCTAATGCTACGTGGTATCTGCGAGAGGCGCGCTTTCTCAACAACGCGCGTAATATCTGCAAGACGTCCTGCGCTGTCTCGGGTTCGGGTTACCTTATCTCGGCGAGCGTGATCGAGGGCATGCACGGTTGGCAGTTCCATACGCTGACCGAGGATATTCAGTTCACCACGTTCTGCGCCATTCACGGCATTCGCATTGGCTATGCACCGGCGGAGTTCTTTGACGAACAGCCCGTGACGTTTAAGGCGTCCTGGAAACAGCGTATGCGTTGGACCAAGGGCTTCTACCAGGTGTTCTTTACCTACGGTAAGCATCTTGTCAAATCGACCTTCCGCTATCATCGCTTTGCCGCCTACGACATGTTTATGACGATCGCCCCGGGTATGCTGCTATCGCTGATCTCGATGCTCGCCAATGCCACGTTTCTCGTCGTGGGCGGTCTTTCGCACGGCTTCCTGGCTACCGAAGTCGAGATGCAGGCGTGCGCCGCTTCGCTCATTATGACCTTCGCCATGATGTATCAGACCTTCTTTATCCTGGCGCTGCTTACGACCATCTTTGAGTACAAGCACATTCACTGTGCGCAAAAGTGGCGTCTGGTGACCAACCTGTTTACCTTCCCGATCTTTATGTTCAGCTATATCCCCATCACGGTGGCTGCTCTGTTCCTGAAGGTCGACTGGGTGCCGACGCAGCACGCCGTAAGCGTTACCCTCGACGAGGTCATGCAAGGCGCCAAATAACTACGATCAAAACCACCACAAATGGACAGTACCTTTGTGGTGGTTTTTGCGTTTGAGCTGCTGCCCAAGGAGGTGTTCGATAATCTATATCCCGTTTTGGATTTGCATCTTTGTTGGCGCGGCGATTGATGCCCGTGAGCGGCGGTTTCCCAATGAACTTGCCGGTGCGTGTGCGGTGGCGGCGTTTGCGGGCGTTTGGCTCGACAAGGGTGTTAACACGGCGCTTGACCACGCCGGTCTTGCGGTTATCGTCTACCTTGCCCTTGTGCTTACTGAGTCGCTCTGGCGTCGTATTCGCCATGCTCCCGGCATTGGCATGGGGGACGCCAAGGCGCTCTTTGCCCTTTGTACCCTCGATCCCTTGGGTGGTGTCGTCGCGTTTGGGGTTGCGCTTCTGACCCTTGCCGCCGCCTGTCTCATTGCAAAATCACGCTCCCTGCCTTTGCTGCCGTTTTTAGTGCCGATATTTGCCATAATCGAGGTCGTGGGTAGTACGCTGTAACCGTTTGCGCGCCCTTTTAAGGAGCATGCCATGGCAATCATTCAACAGACAGCCGCCATCAAGGCACGTATGGATCGCATTCCCGCGGCGTTGTCGTCCGAGCTGGTCGAGCGTATCGCCGCCGACCGCGCCTCGGGTGTCGTTAATCCCTATCGATGCGGTGACGACCAGGTCATCCGACGTGTCGATCGGGCTGCAGACGAGGGCACGCTCATGCGTCCGGCCTTCATGCGCGATACCGAAAAGATTTTGCATCTGCCCGCATACACCCGTTATGCAGGCAAAACGCAGGTCTTTAGTTTTCGCAGCAACGACGACCTGTCGCGTCGCGGCCTGCACGTGCAGCTTGTTTCGCGCATCGCGCGCGATATCGGACGTGCCCTGGGGCTCAACTGCGACCTGATCGAGGCGATTGGCTTAGGCCACGACTTGGGCCACACGCCCTTTGGCCATGCCGGTGAGCGCTTTCTCAACGATATCTATCACGAGCGCACGGGTCGTTATTTTTTCCATAACGTGCAGTCGGTCCGCGTGCTCGACGCGCTGTACGGCCGCAACGTGTCGCTCCAGACGCTCGACGGCGTGCTATGCCACAACGGTGAGTACGAACAGCGTGTGTTTGAGCTTTCGGACATGAGCTCCTTTGACCAGTTCGACCTTACGGTTGAGGATTGCATTGCCACAGGTTACAGCGCAATTGAGCACCTGCGCCCCATGACGCTCGAGGGCTGCGTGGTTCGCATCTCGGATATCCTTGCCTACGTGGGGCGCGATCGCCAAGACGCCATTTCGGCGGGCCTACTGGCGCCCGATGCTTTTGACGATGGCCTGGGTGGGGCATACAACAGCTGGATCCTTACGCATGCCTCCATCGATATCGTTGAGCACAGCTATGGCAAGCCGCGCATCGTGATGAGCGAGGAATTGTTTGAGGAAATCCGCCGAGCCAAGCGCGAGAACTACGTAAAGATCTATAGCAAGGGCGGCATCGAAGGCGACTCCGAAGCGGAGCTGCGCGAGGCGTTCGAAAAGCTCTACGACCGTTGCCTGCAGGATATAAACGAAGGCGACGAGTCCTCTTACATCTTTAAGCATCACATTTCGCGCATTGAGCAGCAGCTTTCCTACTACGATCGCACCTATGCCTGGCAGGACGACAAGGATCAAGCGGTGGTGGATTACATCGCGAGCATGACGGACGGCTATTTCTGCGAGCTGACGAGCAAGCTGTTCCCGGGATTGAAGTTTCCGCACCGTACCTATATTAACGAACGGTAGTTCGTATTTATTCGGTATACTGTTGATGGAAAACGTTTTTGATTGACGCACGGGATGGCTATGGACGACCTTTTTTCTGCTTCGACGCGTGAGCGTTCTTTTATGAATGCGCCGCTTGCGGTGCGCATGCGGCCCAATTCGCTCGACGAGTATGTGGGTCAGCAAAAGGCCGTCGGCAAGGGCTCGTGGTTGCGTGCCGCAATTGAGCACGATGTGCTGTCGAGTGTGATTCTGTACGGGCCGGCCGGTACGGGCAAGACGACGCTGGCCCACATTATCGCCAACCATACCAAGAGCGAGTTTGTCGAGGTCAGCGCTGTGACGGGCACCGTAAAGGATCTTCGTCGCGTGATTGACGAGGCTAAGACGCGCCTGAATACGTACGACCGCCGCACCATTCTTTTTATCGATGAGATTCATCGCTTTTCCAAGTCGCAGCAGGATGCCCTGCTGCATGCAGTTGAGAACCGTACCGTCATTATGATTGGCGCCACGACGGAGAACCCGTACTTCGAGGTCAACTCGGCATTGCTCTCGCGCGGTCGCGTGGTGGAACTTGAGCATCTTAAAGACGAGGATATCGCCACGCTTATTGAGCGTGCGCTCGAGGCGCCGCAGGGTTTGAACGGTAAGTTCTCGGCCGATGAGGATACGGTTAAGACCATTTGCACACTGGCAGCGGGTGACGCTCGATCGGCGCTCACGACGCTTGAGCTTGCGAGCGAGATTGCCGTCACGCGCCCCGATACCGAGGGAACGCCAGCGCCCGCGGCGGGGGAGCGCTATCCCATCACCGTGGATGACGTAAAGATCGCCAACCCGCGTCGCGGCTTTACGTATGACAAAAACGGTGACATGCACTACGACATCATCAGTGCGTTTATTAAGTCTATGCGCGG
>USDE01000184.1 GCA_900553345.1 uncultured Collinsella sp. | reverse complement strand
CGCCCCGAGCTCGACGCCAACCTCGTTGCTCAGTCTATTGCCGAGCAGCTCGAGGGCCGCGTTGCCTTCCGTCGCGCTATGCGCAAGGCTGTCCAGTCCGCCCGCAAGGCCGGCGCCAAGGGCATCCGTATCCAGTGCTCCGGTCGTCTCGGCGGTGCCGAGATGGGCCGTCGTGAGTGGTACCGTGAGGGTCGCGTGCCTCTGCACACCCTCCGTGCCAAGATCGACTACGGCACGGCTGTCGCCAGCACCACCATGGGCGCTTGCGGCGTGAAGGTCTGGATCTACCTGGGCGAGAAGCTCCCGGGCCAGCCTGTTCCCAACCCTGCACTCGAGGGCTCTTCCCGTCCTCGTCGTCGTAACTCCGAGAGGAGGGGTCAGTAGTGCTTGCCCCTAAGCGTATTCTTCACCGCAAGGTGCAGCGTGGCTCCATGAAGGGCCAGGCCAAGGGTAATACCGAGCTGCATTTCGGCGAGTTTGGTATCCAGGCTCTCGAGGCCCATTGGATCACCAACCGTCAGATCGAGGCCGCTCGTATTGCCATGACCCGCTACATGAAGCGTGGCGGTCGTGTCTACATCACGATCTTCCCCGATAAGCCCATCACCAAGAAGCCTGCCGAGACTCGCATGGGTTCTGGTAAGGGTAACCCCGAGGAGTGGGTGGCCGTCGTCAAGCCCGGCCGCATCATGTTCGAGGTCAAGGGCGTGCCCGAGGAGGTCGCTCGCGAGGCTCTGCGTCTTGCACAGCACAAGCTTCCCATCAAGACCAAGATTGTTGCTGCCAAGAACGCTGAGCAGCGCATCGAGAAGGAGATGGCTGAGGAGGCCGCTCTCGAGGCCAAGTGGGCTGCTGAGGACGCCGCCGCCGCCAAGGAGGAGAACTAATGAAGCCCGCAGAGATTCGTGAGCTCTCGGACGCTCAGCTCGTTGAGAAGCTGAAGGAAATGCGCGCCGAGCTCTTTAACCTTCGTTTCCAGATGGCCACCAGCCAGCTGGACAACACCGCTCGCGTCAACACCGTGAAGAAGGACATCGCTCGCGTCCTCACGGAGCAGCGCGCCCGTGAGATCGCAGCGGAGAAGTCCGCTGTCGCCGAGTAGGACCTAAGGAGAGAACATGACTGATTCGCGTAACTCGCGTAAGGTCCGTACGGGTGTCGTTACCTCCGTCTCCGGTGCCAAGACCATTGTTGTCACCATCACCGAGCGTAAGCGTCACCCCAAGTACGGCAAGATGATGACCAGCTCCAAGAAGCTGCACGCTCACGACGAGGAGTGCACGGCTGGCGTGGGCGACACCGTCCGCGTTATGGAGACCCGTCCTATGTCCAAGATGAAGCGTTGGCGCCTCATCGAGGTCGTTGAGCGCGCTAAATAAGCAGTCGCTCTTACGACTTGTACGTTTCCGAAGATGTGCGTATGCCTGGCTTGCATACCACGGGCCGTATAAAGGCTGCGCACCTCTCTTCGGTTCTTAGTTCGGAGGAACATCTACCATGATTCAGATGCAAACCATGCTGAACGTCGCCGACAACTCCGGCGCTCGCAAGATTCGCTGCATCAAGGTGCTTGGCGGTTCCAAGCGTCGTTATGCAGGCATCGGCGATGTGTTCATCGGTGCTGTCCAGGAGGCTACCCCTGGCGCCAACGTCAAGAAGAAGGACGTTGTCCGTTGCGTCGTCGTTCGCACCGTTAAGGAGATCCGCCGCAAGGATGGCTCCTACATTCGCTTTGATGAGAACGCCTGCGTTGTCATCAACAACGATGGTTCGCCCGTCGGCACCCGTATCTTCGGGCCCGTCGCTCGCGAGCTTCGTGACAAGAAGTACATGAAGATCGTCTCGCTCGCTCCCGAGACCCTGTAGTTAGGGGAGATATATGTATATCAAGAAGGGCGATAAGGTCCAGGTTCTCTCTGGTAAGGATCGCGGCAAGCAGGGCGTTATCCTGCGTGCTCTCCCCGCCGAGAACAAGGTCGTTGTCGAGGGCGTTTCGGTCGTCAAGAAGGCCGTCAAGCCCAACGCTGCCAACCAGCAGGGCGGCATCGTTTCGCAGGAGGCTCCCATCGACGCCTCCAACGTCAATCTCGTTTGCCCCGAGTGCGGTAAGGTTACCCGCGTCGGTCACGAGAAGGATGGCAAGAACAAGCTGCGCGTCTGCAAGAAGTGCGGCCACAAGTTCTAAGCTGCCCGCAACATCAAGTTGCTAGCAAAGGCCCGGATGCTACGGCACCCGGGCCTTTTTTGATCCCTTGGGGACGGAGGAAAACGGATCATTACTCATTGGGTACTCATTGGGGACAGGCTTAAATGAGTGGTCGTTGTTTGGCAGTCATTGGGGACAGACTTAAATGAGTGGTCGTTGGGAACGTCCCTATGTGCCGGCAGTTTGGTACGGTCCTTTGATGCCTGATGCTTCTATAGGTGTGGAGTAAAACGACCTACTCTGTCTTTTAGGGCTTTGGTGTTCCGTCCCTTTATGTTTAACAAGAATCGTTGCATGCGCATTTACGCGCATGTCATTGCGTGACATTGCGTGTAACCGCGCAAACATGTGCAAATTATGGCTATATGATGACCGTTAAACACCTAAATACGCATATACGTGCATATACGCGCGCATTTGTGCGAATATAGAGCTGTCAGAAATGAAAGACTTTTCACGACGCAGGAGGCACATATGGCAGATTCCAAACAAGCTCCGCTCGACGCTGCGGCAGCCGCTAAGGCAGCGTTCGCTTCGGTCCAGGACAAGCCGTTCCCCGATGATATCTTTACGGCCCCCGAGCTTCGTTGGGCTGTGATCGGGTGCGGCGTTATCGCCAACCAGATGGCCCAGTCTCTCGCTCTTGCCGGCCGCAAGCTTGCGGGCGTCGCCAACCGCACGCTGTCAAAGGCTCAAGCTTTTGCCGAGCAGTATGGCATCGAGAAGGTCTATGAAACGGTCGAGGACCTCTATGCCGATCCGAACATCGACGCGATCTATATCACCACGCCGCATAACACGCATATCACCTACCTGCGCGCCGCTCTGACAGCTGGCAAGCACGTGCTCTGCGAGAAGGCCATTACCCTCAACTCTGCCGAGCTCGACGAGGCCCGTGCCATTGCCGACGAGCATAACGTGGTCCTTATGGACGCCACTACGGTGCTCCACATGCCCCTGTATCAAGAGCTGCGCCGCCGCATGGATGCCGGCGAGTTTGGCCGCATGAACCTCGCCCAACTCAACTTTGGCAGCTATAAGGAGTACGGCGATCTGACCAACCGTTTCTATAACCGCAACCTCGCCGGCGGCGCTATGCTCGACATTGGCGTCTATGCGCTTTCCGTTATGCGCCTCTTTATGGCAAGCCAGCCCGCTGAGGTCGTTTCGCTGGGTAACACCTGTGAGACCGGTGTCGACGTTGCGGGCGGCATCGTCTGCCGTAATGCTGAGCAACAGCTGGGTGTTGTGAGCCTTACGCTTCACTCCAAGCAGCCCAAGCGCTCGGTCATCAGCTTTGACAAGTGCTATATCGAGGTCAACGAGTATCCGCGTGCCGATCACGCGACCATCGTGTGGACTGCGGACGGCCACCGCGAGGAGGTCCACGCGGGTACCGAGGCTTACGCCCTTTGCTATGAGATGGCCGATCTTGAGAAGGCCGTTGCCGGCGACGACTCCAAGCGCGAGCTGCTGGAATATGCTTCTGATGTTATGGAGCTTATGACCAAGCTTCGCGCCGACTGGGGAGTCGTGTACCCCGAGGAGGAGTAAGCGATGCTTGCGGAAGATAGGCTCAACGCGATCGTGTCGATGGTGCAACAGGCCGGCTCGGTCACCGTGCCGGAGCTTGCTGAGGCCCTGGGCGTGACGGCGTCCACCATTCGGCGCGACCTGCAGACGCT
>USDE01000183.1 GCA_900553345.1 uncultured Collinsella sp. | reverse complement strand
GCTTTTGTAGCCTAAACGTCTGGTAGCTCATCTGCAGGCTGTTGAGGATGGCCGCCATGGTGCTGGGGCCGGCAACGTTGACGTGATAGTCGCGGCCCAGGGTCTCGATAAGCCCGGGGCGGCTGACGACCTCGGCGTACAGGCCCTCAAACGGAACGAACATAATGCCAAAGTTGGTGGTCGCGGGCACGCTCAGGTACTTTTCGCAGATGTCTTTGGCCTCGCGCTTCACCATGGCGTCGAGCGTCTTGCGCGCGGTGGCCACCGCCTCGGCATCACCCGACTCTTGCGCGTCGAGCAGATGCTCGTACGCGTCGCCCGGGAATTTGGAGTCAATCGGCAGCAGCACGGGATCGCCCTCGTCTACCGGCAGCTTGACGGCAAACTCAACGCGCTCCGAGGCGCCAGGCTTGGTGGCGACGTTTTCCAGATACTGGTCGGGCGTAAGGATGTCCGCCAGGATTGCACCCAGCTGTACCTCGCCCAAAATGCCACGCGCCTTGACGTTGCCCAGCACGCGCTTAAGGTCGCCCACGCCGGTGGCGATAGATTGCATATCGCCCAGGCCCTTATACACGGCCTCGAGCTGGTCGCTCACCTGCTTAAACGATGCAGACAGGCGGTCGTTGAGCGTACGGGAGAGTTTCTCGTCCACCGTCGCGCGCATCTGATCGAGCTGCACGTTGTTGTCCTTGCGGATGGCGCCCAGCTGGGCATCGACCGTCTCGCGCACCTTGTCCAGGCGGTGCTCGATGCCCTCGCGGTTGGCGCCGAGCTGTTGGGCCGTCTCGCGACGCAGGTCATCCATGCGGTCGCCGGCCTGCGAGAACTCACGCGCGATGGTCAGGTAGCGCTGCTGCTCCACGGCGGCATCGGTTGTCTGCTGCTGCGCGATGGCATTTGCCGTACGGCGGGTTTCTGCCAACGCGACGTTGAGGGTGTCGAGCGCGTTGTTGGCCTGCTCGAGCGCAGCCAGCGTTTCCGCGCTACTGTCGCCACGCTCCCGCAACTCGGCACGCAGGCTCTTGAGCTGGAGGGCGCAAGCCACAGCAACCCCCACCGCCACCAAGGCGATCACAACAAGCACAATATCAATAGCAGACATAAACTCCGCCCAACAAACCCAATCGAGCACCAATCAAAACCGCGATCAATCTTACCCCGCCATACGCACCGGGCGCCCGGCCCCTTCTTGGGCGCCCCTCTCCTCCGCATATTCCATAATGCGGCGCGCCGTCTCCCTGCTCACCTTTGAGTCATCACCGGCTAAATATGCGTACACGTTTCCCTTATTCAGATTCAAATCGCGGCAGAGACCGTAGCGCGTTACACCCGATTCCTCTAGCGCTCCCAACGTTCTTTTTCGCATCAGGGCGTTGATTCTTCTGTCCGCCACTGGCTTTTCCTTCACCGCTCTATACGCACGCCAAACGTTGGCATAACGATTAGGAAGTTTGTCCTCGGCGCATAGAGATGCCAGGCTACCCGTTTGGGCGTACAAGGACAAAACGCCTCGGTAACCCTCTTCCATCCACGAACCCTCGGATAAGCCCAGAACGTATTCGGCTTTACCCTGTGCCAAAGCGAGCAAAAACAGGGGCTCCGCCACGCGCGGCGCAACCGTCGTCGCTTGCTTAACCAGTTTTCTAAAACTGAGCGACTGCTGTCCGGATAGCTCTCGGCAATAGCCTTTTAAGAATCCCTCAAAGGTCAGATTCAACCGAGCATCTCCTTTTTGTATTGGCTGTATGCGCAGACCATCTCTTGATAACTCCGCTCCGAAGGCGACGACGCCAGCGCCTCGCCCTCGTCGAATATAAGCCGTTCGAGCAGTCCCCAATCAAGTCGGTCGACGAATGCCTGGCTATGAAGATCGATGATGTCGTTCGGACGACAGGCATAGAGCTTCATTACCGCCAGGTCCTCCAAGGATGGCGTAAAGTACCTGATAAAGCGCGCCCCAATATCCAAGGGAATCAAACGATCTTCGTAATTGAACGGCATCTGATTACAATATGCCACCGCCATACCATTCACCTCGGGGTATCGAGCTATGATCTCGCGGAGGCACCTATCTGCCTCAAACACATCAATGTCATGTGTAACCGAACGATTCGTCACATCGTTTAGCATGAAGGCGCTTCCTCCCACCAATACAACGTTCGGCCTGTCGTCTCTTGGACCTATTTCCAGCTCCGCCTCTTCGTCAATGCCCAAAAGAGTCTGCTCTAAATCCTGCTTATACATAGCAAATCCTATTATTATTTATCTTCAATAATACTATTCAGTCGCACGACAGGACCCACAGGATGCAAGAATTCTGCTCGTGGCGATAATTCGTACACCCTGGAAGTCCTAATGTGACAAACGCTAACTCTCCCAGCCGGCGCGGATGGTTGTTGCGACATCGCCTAGGCGCTGGCCCAGGGCCGCTAGATGCTGGAGCACCTCATTGGGCGAGGCACCGTTGAGAATGCACGTGAGGGCATATGAGGCCAAGAAGATTGCCGCAAGTCCTAGCGGAATGAGCACGATCATCGCCAATGTGCGCAGGCGCTGGCCCACGCGGCGACGACGCGCACGACGCTTGTCGAACGCGAGCTCCTGCGCATATGAATCTTGCTGTACGGAATAGGCCTCTGGTGCCGATTCGCACCCGGGCACGGCTGCAGGTACAGCAGCGGGCACGACGTTTTGCACGGGCGCCTGGTTGGCAACCCCTTGCATTTGCATCTCTATAAGCCGCCGCTGCTGCCGCAGCATGCGCTCGGCTTGTTGCTGTGGGGTCTCAAGAAACAGGTCCATGTTGGCCTCCAAAATCGGAGCGTTCGACGCTTACGACCAGCATCCCGCACCGCCATGACCGCGACAACGCAATCGCCGGCAATAGCCACAAAGTTTCTTTTGCTCAAAAGCTGTCGAAAAGCTCAACAACTCCCCTACCAGCACTTTCTCTGAGCTTTTTTCGCCAGCAATCTTTTGGCCTTCCACCCTTACGCCAACTGACCAAAATCTAACCAAAAGCTTGACGAAAATTGTGGAGACCGGGACCCCACACAAAAAGTGCCGCCCCAAAGGGGCGGCACACAAACCAATCTATTAGCCAAAACTCGTTGGCAAGCCCGCGTCGTCAGACCCGCGGCGCATGCCTTTGCCTCGCGTGACTCTGCGAAGCCGTGAGCGAGAGGGAAAGGCATTTCCCGCCCTGCGCTCCGGCGTTGGGTCGTCGCGTGCTCGTTACAGAAAAGCTGATAAGAAGTTTGTGTGCCGCCCCTTATGGGGCGGCACGTTTTTGTGGGGGCCGGTTGGGGCGGTGACGTTGCTTAGAGGGTACACTGGGTAGCGTTGGCTATTCGTTTCCTCTTGTGAGGTGTTGGTTATGGGTAAGAAGTCTCGGGCTCGGGTTGCTGCGGCGGGAACTCGCAAGGATCCTGGTCGTCGGGTTGCCGAGGGTAAAAAGGTCGATCGTGTCGAGAAGGACAAGAAGGTTGGCGCGCATGCTCATCCTGAGTGGGCGCCTCACCTCAATACGGCTAGCGAGGATCTGACTGCTAAGTTGTTTACTCTGGTCGAGGTTATCTTGGGCGTGGTGCCCGTGGTGGTCATTGGCTTGTTCTTGGCTTCGAAAGATGCCACGAGTGTCGATAAACTCACCGATGTCTTTTCTCAGGACCCCTCGATGGTGGTTACGTTTATCTCTGCGTGCCTGCAGCCGTTTGTGGCGTACATGTTGTACATGATTTATCGCAAATACTGCGAGGGCGACGCTGGTTTTGCCGCCGGCAACCTGATCGGTCTTTTGTGCTCCGAGATCCTACTGCTCAATATCCCAGGCGTCATCGGTATGGGCATCTTGCTGTGGCGTGTTTGGCGCAACGTCGCCCCGCACTTTGAGAGCTGGTTGT
>USDE01000182.1 GCA_900553345.1 uncultured Collinsella sp. | reverse complement strand
AGCGCCGTCGCGTCGAGATTGCCCGAGCCCTGCTGTGTCCGGGCGGCGCAGTGATTCTAGACGAGCCCTTTACCGGTCTAGACATCGCTGCGCGCGACGCATGCACCGAGGTCGTGCTCGACTTGCTCGACGGCCGTATGCTGTTGCTTGCCACGCACGATTCCGCTGACGCTCGGGCCCTCAATATCTCGGACATCATCACGCTCTAAAGACTTACTCAGCAACAAATTGATCCGTTTTTTCTCCGTTCCCATGGGGTCGGGTATGGTATTCTATCTGTGGGGTAATACTTAGGAATACCAAGTAATACCAACGCCGTAGAACAAACTCCAGATGCGGGCCAATCGGGTTGCCTTCACAGCCCGTCGCCCAGCCGCGTGGCCCGCATCCATCCGCACCACCGTCGTTTCAAAAAGGAAGCGCCATGGCAGAACACATGACCCCGGTTGTCGCGAAGGTCTTGCCCGAGGAAAAGGCGGCCTTCGCGGCGGCAACCCAGCTCGTGGGCACTACGCCGTCCAACGCCATCCGCATGTTTATCGCCGCCTTCAATCGCTGCGGCACCTTTCCGTTCGACATTTCGCCCAACGGGGCCTTTGGCGCTGCGCCCGATTCTCATCAACAATGACTGTCCCAAACTGCCGGCACTTGGGGACGTTCCTTTTCTGCCGGCAGTTAAGGAACGTCCCTAAGTGCCGGGTTTTGAGGAGGTTGGCATGCTCAATGCGATGATTTGGGCGCTTGCCTGTTTTGGTGTTGTTGCTGCCGATATTGCCCTGAGCATGGTTCTGTTTTCAGTTCTCGATGCCGTGTCGGTGCTGACGGGCTATCCGATCGACAATCTCGATATCCAATGGTTCCAGGCTGCCGCTCAGACGGCGTCATTTTTGATGGCGCTGCTGTGGTGGCGCTATCTGTGGCCCCGCTCCTTCATGGCGCGCCGGCAAGGCGAACGCCCACTCGGCGGGGGAGCAGGCGCGGCATGGAAGCGCATTGCCTGCGTTGTCGTGATCGGCCTATCCATGCAGGTGGTCATTAGCTACCTATGCGACGGCGTACTGTCGCTGCTGCCCGAGGTCGCGGCAGACTATAGCGAGCTCGTCGAGGAGACGGGCATGGGCGATACCAGCCTTCTTGCTGTCTTGACCACAGTGCTCGGCGCTCCGTTTTGCGAAGAGCTCCTGGTGCGCGGCATCATCTTTGAGTTTTCGCTGCGTGCGTTTAATCCACAGTGCCGTTCGTTCTGGAAGCGCCGGCGCCGCGCGAACGCGCAGGACGGCGCCATAGTGCCCTGGGCGGCCCCGAGTACCTGGGGCGTCGCCGCGGCAATCGTGCTGCAGGCGGCGGTCTTCGGCTTTATGCACATGAACTGGGTGCAGGGCTGCTACGCGGGCGCTGCCGGCCTCATTTTTGGTTGGGTACTCGTGACCACCGGAAAGCTTCGCTACACGATTCTGCTGCACTTTGCGTTTAATGCCGGGTCGTATCTCATGGGGCTGCTGTGGTTTGTGGGCACACCGCTCGACGTTGTGGTCACGGTTGGCATCGCCGGCTTTGTGCTGGTAGAGGCGATGCGCTCGCTGCTTCGATTGCGCATTCCCGTGTCGCGCGAAGCTGATCGGTCTGAGTAATAACGCCTTTAATTAGACCGATGCGTCCTGAACGCACCTGGCGTTTCGCCGAATGCTTCTTTAAATTTTGAGTAAAAGAATGACATGTTGGAGATGCCGACTTTTCGGGCTACATACTGCACGCTGCGCTCGGTGTTATTGAGAAGATATGCCGCCTCTGTGAGCTGCTGGTTGAGCTTGATTTGCGAAAACGTTTTGCCGGTTTTTTGCTTGATCAAGCTGCTGAGATAGCTGGTGCTATAACCCGTATCGCTCGCAATGCTTTCGAGTGTGCAGTCGCCGTAGCTTCGCTCAATATGATTCAGAATCGACACGATGCGTTCGTCCGACATGATCGCCTGGTTATCAGTTGCGGAGCGTCGGTACAGTCCTCGAATGAGAACAAGGAATAGGCTGACGGCGAGGTGCCTCATGAGTTCATTGGAATAGGCATCTTTAAAGTGATATTCGATAAAGAGCATCTCGATGAGGCGTCGCGCATGTCGGGCGTATTCCTCTGGAAGAATGAGATATTTTCGGGCCTCGCGGTTTTTGGACACAAAATCAAATAGAAGATTCGTTAATGGTGACGCGCCGGGTAGCTGGCTCAGGAACAACGAATCGAACATTTCTTTTTTGAAGACGATCGAAATGACGATATCATGCTCGCCCTTAACGTATGGAACGCTTCTGACTACGCCGGTGTTGCAAATGAGCACGTCGCCCTTTTTAAGGAGTAGTCGCCGTCCGTTGACGATAAACGTGCAGACGCCGTCGTACACGTAGTTAAGCTCCATATCCCGATTGATATGAGGAGGAATATCGGTAAAGCGCGACTCCTTGATAAGGCCCACGGGGTTTTCGTCGAGAGTTTCTTTCCAATCAAACAGATAGACCTCTTCGCCGTTAATGGTTGTGGTTTCCACCCTGTTATATCGCGGGCTGAGCTCTCCCGGATGTGTGCGATGCCACTCTTCGGTCTCGGTATGCGTATAGAGCAGCTGTTTGAGATTCGAATCCATGGGGTGCTCCAGGGGTGAACGGTAGAATCGATGCCTTAAACGGTATTATATCTAAAAAAATGTTATAAACAAACGCTTTCTATGCGATATCTTATGCATCTTGTTCTTCCTAGTATTGGGTTATCCGCTGGAGCATCCGATCAAGGAGGGCAAATGAGTAAGTTAAAACATGGGTTTGACTCCGACTTTTTATGGGGCGGAGCCATATCGTGCTCGCAGGCCGATGGCGCCTGGAATGAGGGCGGAAAGGGAAAGTCGACGCAGGATTGTCGATGGCTGGATGGTACCTGGACTCATGACCAGATTGAGGACAAGCATCAAAACAACCCCTTCTGCCATGACGAACTAATGAACGCTCTCGCAGATGATGGTGTTGAGTTCTACCCGTTTAGGCGCGGTAACGACTTCTATCATCACTACCGTGAGGACATCGCGCTTTTTGCGGAGATGGGCCTCAAGCTGTTCCGCACTTCTATTTGCTGGAGCCGAATCTATCCTAACGGAGATGATCTTGAGCCTAACCGCGAAGGCATCGAGTGGTATCGAAGCATGCTGGGTGAGTGCAAAAAGCACGGCATTAAAACCTTCGTCACCATGCTCCACTATGACATCCCGGTAAATCTTGTCACCACATATGGGGGATGGAAGAATCGCAAGACGATTGATTTCTTCGCCCGCTATGTCGAGACAATCGTTACGGAATTGGGCGATCTGGTCGATTTCTGGCTGCCTTTTAACGAGTTCAATGCAGCGCGTTTTTCGCCTTGGGACGGGGTCTGTCTGGTCAAAGACGAAGAGGGGGAGAACTTCGATCGAGCCATCTTCCAGTGCCTGCACCACGAGTTCGTTGCCAATGCGCGTGCCGTCGAGATTGTCCATCGTCTTTCGCCCGATACTCCCGTTGGCGGCATGATCGCTCGATTCTGTACGTATCCCGCCACCTGCCGTCCCGAAGATAACATGCAGGCTATTCACGACGACCAGTATTCCAACTGGTTCTATACGGACGTGATGGCTCGTGGAAAATACCCCGCTTATATGAATCGCTATTTCGACGCGTGCGATATCGAGATTCAAATGGAGCCGGGCGATGAAGAGCTCATCGCTCGCAACACGGTCGACTTCCTGGCCTTCTCGTACTACTTTTCCCAGGTATCCACCTGCGATCAGGGATGGGAGAAGACTGCGGGAAATCTGGTCATGGCAAACAAGAACCCTTATCTCGAGACGAGTGAGTGGGGCTGGCAGCTCGATCCCATTGGCCTGAGGGTTACCC
>USDE01000181.1 GCA_900553345.1 uncultured Collinsella sp. | reverse complement strand
CTGGCCTCCCCTATGTTAACTTCGCCGGCGGCGGCTACAGGGACCTACGCTCTGGAAAGTCGCCGGGCTGATGTTCTGCATTTTATTGATAGGGGCACTTACTAGAGGCAAGCCTCGGCGATGCGGCGCTTGAGTTCGTCGATGCCGGTGCCGGTTTGGGAGCTTGTGATGATTACGTTTTCGGCCGGGACGTTGAGTTGCTTTTTGATGGCTGCTGCCTGGCGGGCCTGCTGGGTGCGGCTGAGCTTGTCGGCCTTGGTGAGGCAGACGATAAAGTTGAACTCGTTGCCCTGCAGGTAGTCGATCATGTCATGGTCGAGTTTACTGGGGTCGTGGCGAATGTCCACCAGCGACACAACCAGGTTGAAGCTGCGCTCGGAGTCGAAGAAGTCGCCAATGAGCTCGGCCCAACGGTCGCGCTCGGCCTTGGAACGGCGAGCGAAACCGTAGCCCGGCAGGTCCACAAAGTGCACGTCATCGGCCTCAAAGAAATTGATGTTGCTCGTCTTGCCCGGCGTGCTCGAAACCTTCACCAGGTTCTTGCGGCCAAAGAGCTTGTTCATGATGGACGACTTGCCCACGTTGGAGCGACCAACAAAGCTCACCTCGGGACAGGTGGACTCGGGAATCTGCGAAACCTTGCCGTAGCTGGCAACGAACTTGGCAAGCTGGTAGTTAATGGAATCGGCCATGGACACTCCTTGGTCGTAGGTTCTTACAAAAAACGCGCTATTGCGCAGCGGCAATGCGTCGAACGATATCGAGCGTGATATCGCTTGCGGCACGCGCATACTCGAACAAATCGAACTCGCGGTCGCAAATCGCATCATACGCCTCGTCACAATTATCGCTGATAGCACGCAGCACCAGGCAATCGACACCATTTTTGGTTGCGACATGGGCAATTGCCGCGCCCTCCATGCCGACACAATCGGCATGCGTCGCCTCGATGGCATCATTGCGCATAGCGGCGCCCGTCACAAAGCGGTTACCCGTGGCAATCGTGCCGACCAGGAACTGCTTTGCGCCCTCGTTCGAAGCGGTCGCATTTGTCGAAGCGTTAACAAAGCCACGCTCAGAAAGCACATCGGCGGCAATATCGACCAGCGCAGGCGTCGAGACAAACTCCTCGAGCCCCGGTGCAGACTCGGCGATAAGCGCGGTATCGGTATCTAGATAGCGCAGACATTTGCCAATGACGACATCGTCGATATGGAGCTTGGGATTCAGGCCACCTGCGATGCCAGAAAACACAACTGCCTGTGGAGCATACTTGCTAATGAGGTGCTGTGTTGCGGCGGCAGCGTTTACCGTGCCCATACCCGCCGTCGTGGCGACAATCGACAGGCCGTCGAGCCCGCCGGTCACAACGTTCAAGCCCGCCTCCTGTACCATGCAAACGTTGCCCAACTCTTCCTTAATCTGCATGATCTCTTTTTCGAGCGCACCGATAATCGCGATGGTAGCCATGCCATTCCCCAAACCTATACGAAATTCTCAACCACGGTATGGTACCAGCATTTTGTTTGACCTCGTCAAACGAACACGTTAGGCCAGCGCAGCTCGGGTATCAAAGAATGTCTTAGCAATCGCAGCCACCAGCTCGCTCGAGCGATCGCTCCATGGCATCGATGTCATGATACTCATAATGTAGGTGTCGCCATCGACATCGATGAGGCCCGCATCGCATGTCGAATAGCAACCATCCTCGCTAATCCAGCCGGCCTTGTTGCGCACCAGGGCTTGGTCGTCCGCAATGCCGTCGCGGATAAAGGACCGGGTCGTAGAGGCCAGAAGATCCGATAGCCATTGCGACGTCTCGGTATCACGGCTCAAATACTCGCTCATCTCGCGCCACAACTTGGCCGAGGTGCGCGGGCAATAGGTGGGAAAATCACTCATCGGATCGAGTGCGGTATCGTAATCGATGCCAAGACTGGCAATCCAATCCTCGTAACCGACACGGTCAAACGTCGCGCGTAACGCAATAAACGAATCGTTGTCCGAATTAACGATCGCGGCCTCGATCAGGTCGCGCACCGTCTGCCAACCCATGTTGTAGCCACCATAGGTGCCAAGGGAATCATCGAGTGAAACCTGACCCGTCTCGACCAGAAATTCGCAGATGTACAACGCATAGAGCGCCTTGTAGCTACTCGCGCCGTAAACCTCGACATCGGGGTTATACGTCACGCCTATGCCGCTTGACAGGTCGTAGAACACCACGCCCACATCGCCTAGCTCCTGCGCCCGACTCAGGGCATCCTGGAGCAAGGCAAGGCTCTCATCCTCCAAGGTAGGAGTCTTGTTATCTACCAACGAGAAGGTCTGAACGGTATCACCCGAAGGGATATCGTTGAAGTCCGCCTTCGAAAGTCTCGTCTTGAGATCTGCCGACGCTTTGGACTTTGAAACCTTCTCGTTTTGCGTCTGTACCGTTGACGCATCTGAGTGTGCCATTCGCTCCGACGCGTAGGTTTTGGCGGTAATTCCGAGGATAATAATCGCCAACGTTAGCATCCCAATGGCGGCAATCTTCGTCACGCGGACGCGAGCGTCGGCAAGGCCACGCGAAGACGTGCCCTTCGTCTCATATCTGCTGCTATGCTGCGGCATATACTCGTCCCGCGATGCGTTGTTTCGCACGTGGTCTCCTGACTGCTACCGTTCATATACGAGCAGCATAATACCGAGCAGGCATTTCTTTCCAAAGATATTCAGCGGCGTTTAAGGCGTCTTTAAAGAAACCACAAGCGTATTTATCCAAATGGCGCGATTCTGTTGCGCATCTCCGCCCAAAACGCAGTTGCGGTGGAATAGTTCCTATTTGGTCGGCATAAGCCGAAAAACAAGAACTATTCCACCGCAACTTGACGGGGCTCTTTGGCAATCAACTTGGTGCCCAGGGGCACTCATTTAAGTCTGTCCCCAATGAGTGCCTTTGGGGAGCGAATATGACTCGCTAGCCGATGGCGTTTTTGAGTTCCGTGCGGCGCTTTTTCATGCCGGTCATAACGGCATTGCGCAGCTCGGGCATGCGCGCGGTATCCATCTGAGGCACGCCCTCAAGCTTATAGGGAATGCCCAGTTGCTCGTACTTGACGACACCCATCGTGTGATACGGCAGCATCTCCAGGCCGACCACGTTATGCCACGGGGCAATCAGGCGGCCGAGTGCCTCGCACTCCTCCACCGTGTCGGTAATGCCCGGCACCACCACGTGACGGATAACAACCTTGATCCTGCGACGCGCCAGCTCATCGCCAAACGCCAGGATACGTGTGGGATCGCAACCGGTCAGCTTTTTATGCTCAACCGGATCGGCATGCTTGATGTCGAGCAGCACCATGTCGGTCTCGTTGAGAACAGTATCGAACTTCTCGGGGTGGTTGGGATCGAACGCATAACCGCAGCTATCGAGGCAGGTATGCACGCGGCCATCAGGATTGTTGTGCATTGCACGGAACAGATCAGCCAAAAACTCGGGCTGCAGAAGCGGCTCGCCACCCGAAACCGTAATGCCGCCGCTGCGATAGAACTCATGGTTGCTCCGGAACTCGTCCATCAGGTGCTCGACGGTCACCATCGTGCCGCCGTTAACAGACCAGGTATCGGGATTGTGACAATACGCGCAGCGCATGGGGCAACCTTGGACAAATACCACAAAGCGAATGCCGGGACCATCGACCGTACCCATCGTCTCAATCGAATGCACGCGGCCCAGAGCAAACGCGGAGTCCTCAGGACGAGCGTCCACACCCTCAAGCGTCATCTCAGCCATTCCCGCTACCTTGCCTCTCATTGGTTTTAGCTACATAAATGCCAGAGTCATTCTAGCCCATATGCATGATGGCGAAACGGTTTAGCGGTCAATTGGGTTGTTCTATTTGACCCCACGCAAGAACGGCGGG
>USDE01000180.1 GCA_900553345.1 uncultured Collinsella sp. | reverse complement strand
ACCCAGCTCCATCTTGATGCAGCGGATCTTGTTGACATCGTCATTCTCGTCGGCAAAGATCTGGTGCACGTGCCACACGTGATCGGTCTTCTCGTCGGACTCATCGATGGAAAACATCGCGGCGCTGCGGGCATCTCCGTCGGTGAGGATTTCCTCGTGCTGCTCATGGTAGGCATCGAGCGCTTTTTGCCAGCGGATTTCGCTCATACCCCAGTCGTCGTCGAGCTCGCCCAGGTCGCGAACATGCTCGCGAGCGGCAAGGGTCACGCGGCGGAAGAGCGCGTTGCGCACCAGCAGCGTGCAGCCGCGGCGGTCCGCCACGACCTCGTCGATGCCCTGCGGCGGCGCGGCGTCGAGGGCTGCCGGGTTGCCGGCGTTCTCCCACTCGTCCACCAGGCTCGAGTCCACCGAGCGCACCACAAAGCCCAGCCACGAGATAATGTCGCGCAGGCGCTCGTCGCGCTTCTCGATGGGTACGGTGCGGTCGAGAGAACGGTAGGCCTCTGCCAGGTAGCGCAGTAAAATGCCCTCTGAGCGGGCGATGCCGAGCTTTTGAATGTAGCCCTTAAAATCGCTCGCGCTTTCCAGCATATCGCGCAGAACGCTCTTGGGAGAGAGCTGGTAGTCGTTTGCCCAGGGTACTTCCTGGCGGTACTTGTCAAAAGCGGCGTCGAGCAAATCCTCGAGCGGCTTTTCGTACGTAACGTCCTGAATGCGCTCCAAGCGCTCCTCATACTCGATGCCGTCGGCCTTCATCTCGGCCATAGCGCGATCGCGTGCTGCGCGCTCCTGTGCGCGCAGCACCTGCTTGGGATCCTCGAGCGTTGCCTCGACCATCGAGATCAGGTCCATGGTATAGGTCTCGCTCTCGGGATCGAGCAGCTCCAATGCGGCAAGCAAGAACGGCGAGAGCGGCTGATCGAGCGCGAAGTCCTCGGGCAGATCGACCGTCAGCGCATAGTCGATGTCTGGTGCGGCGTCAGTCGGGGCGTCGGGTGCGGGCGGCACCTCGGTGCGAACGACGACGCCGGAATCGATGAGCGTGGCGAAGATCTCGTCGGCGCGAACCTCGAGCTTAGCCTTTTCCTCGGGAGTCTGCAGGCTCGTCTCGATGAGGTCGTGTACGCGGGCGCGGGCATCGCCGCCCTGCTCGACCACGCTAATCACCATGGAGTGTGTGATGCGCAGGCGCGGCTTGAGCGTCTCGGGTTGCGTCTCGATTAGGCGCTCGAAGGTCTGCTTGTTCCAGGTGACAAAGCCCTCGGGGGCCTTTTTCTTTTTAATCTTACGGAGTTTTTTGGGGTCGTCGCCCGCTTTGGCCATAAGCTTGGCATTCTCGATCTCGTGCTCGGGTGCCTCGGCGATCACCATGCCCTCGGTGTCGAAGCCCGAGCGGCCGGCGCGACCGGCAATCTGATGGAACTCGCGGGCGCGCAGGCGACGCATCTTGTAGCCATCGAACTTGGTGAGCGCGGTGAGCACCACGGTGTGGATGGGTACGTTGATGCCGACGCCGAGCGTATCGGTGCCGCAGATGACGGGCAGCAGGCCCTGCTGCGCCAAGCGCTCGACCAGCAGGCGATAGCGCGGCAACATGCCAGCATGGTGCACGCCAACGCCGCATCCAAGCAGGCGCTTGAGAATCTTGCCAAAGGCCGTCGAGAAGCTCGTTCCCTTGGCAGCATCCTTAATGGCCTCGCGCTGCTCCTTGCTGGCGATGCCAAAATTGGCGAGCGACTGTGCCGTCGCAAGGGCGGCATCCTGGCTAAAGTGCACGATATAGAGCGGGGCCTCGCCGCGGCGCATGGCGAGCTCGACGGTGCCCTCGAGGGAGGTCGTCACATAGTCGTAGCTCAGCGGAACAGGACGCGGGGCGTCGACAACCAAGTCGCAAGCAGCGCCGGTGTGCTCCTCGAGTGAGGCGGCGATGGCGGTGACATCGCCGAGCGTGGCGCTCATGAGCATAAACTGCGTGTGGGGCAGGGTGAGCAGCGGCACCTGCCAGGCCCAGCCGCGGTCGGGGTCGGCAAAGTAGTGGAACTCGTCCATGGCCACGCAGCCCACGTCGGCGCCCTTGCCCTCACGCAGCGCATCGTTGGCAAGGATTTCGGCCGTGCAGCAGATGACGGGCGCCTTGGTGTTGATGTGCGTGTCGCCGGTGATCATACCGACGTTATCGCGGCCGAGCACCTGTACCAGATCGAAGAACTTTTCGCTGACCAGGGCCTTGATAGGGGCCGTGTAATAGCAACGTTTGCCCTGCGCCATGCCCATAAAGAGCATGCCCAGCGCGACGAGCGATTTACCCGATCCGGTCGGTGTTCCCAAAATGACGTGATCGCCGGCAACCAGGTCCATGAGGGCCTCTTCTTGGTGATCCCACAACTCAATGCCGCGATCGCTCGTCCATTCAAAGAAGCGTTCGAAGGCTTGATCGGGCGTAAGCCACGGTTCGGGCTCGCTGCCGTCCTCGGGCTCCCACCAGGTGGGGGAGAGCGCGCCGAGCGAGCCAAACTCGGCTTCGGTTCCCGTGCCGCCCGAGAATGAGCTGGCGGCGCCGGCGCCGGAGACGGTGCTGGCGGCGGTATCTGTCGTGGTCTGTGCCATGTGTTTGCTTTCTCTCGCGATTGTCCGCCAACTATTATGGCGTAGCGGCGGCGCGGGGTGCCAGCGCGCGAGAAAATGCAGGAAATGGGCGCGTGAAGTTAGTGCTCTTGCGGCAGGCGCTTCTTGCCTTTGCGGGCGCGGTTTCTAAAGTTCTCGACGGCCTCTTCCATGCCCAGGGGTACATAGGTGAGCTCGTCGAGGTTATCGGGCAGGTAGCACGCAAGGCTTTGCTCCTGCTCTCGGCCTGCTGCGAGTGTCTCTTCGGTAGGCTTCTCGCCGGGTGTGGCACAAATGCCATAGACGACGGCACCCATCTCGCGCGTACGGCATTCATATTCGGTCTCGGGGTGCTCGGGATGGTCGCGGCGGACGTTGTCGCTTACCCAAAGTGTGTCGTAGCCTGCCGCGGCAAACTGCCCCAGGGCGTAGTCGCGCAATGGCTTGCTGTCGGTGCGCAGCGTGACGGTGGCGCCGGCTGCAAAGAGCGGGCGGTAGATCATCAGATGGTCGACATGGACGAGTCGTTTTTTGGCGTACTTGGCCTTGGGCTGCGGCGTGGGAAAGTTAATGGTGATGGCATCGAGCTCGCCTGCGGCAAATAGCTGCGGCAGCGATGCGGCGCCTCGGGGCAGAACGAGTGCGTTGGTCAGTTCCTGCTCGCAGATTTTCTGTGCGGCATAGGCGATGCAGATGGGCTCCTGGTCCATGCCGATAAAGAGCGTGTCGGGCTCACGGCGAGCGCGCTCAACCAGATAGGTGCCTTTGCCGCAGCCCAGATCCAGATGAAGGTGTTCGAAGGGCTTGCTGCCAACTGGCGCGCAAGCCTCGCGCCAATCTCCGGCATAGATTTCGGGGTTCGTCTCAATCGCATCGGCGTAGCGCTCCAGGCGCTCCTCGAGCACAAAGTTCTTAGGCGTGCGAACGTGGACGGCTCCCATGAGGCTCCTTGGTCATAAGTATGGAACGCATGGCCGCGCGTTCCGTCAATGGGTTGAAAAAGGGGTGGGCATAGTTTGCCCGAAAGACGCGGTGCGGCTCGACGGCGAGTCGTCGGTGCCTACAGGCGCTTGAGAATCACATAGCGGTTGAGATCGCCGCTGCGACCGTCAGCATGGAAGCGCTCAAGCTCGCGCACGGGGACCTCGCCGCTCTTGTAGAACGTACGGACGCCGCGCACCAGGTCGGTAATCTGCTGATCGTCAAAGTGATGGCAATAGCGGTAGGCGTGGCGGTCGTTTTGCCAGCCAATGAGGTGGTCACCGGCTTCAAACTGCGTGGAATCGTAACCCTCAAACGGCGGGGTGAGCTC
>USDE01000179.1 GCA_900553345.1 uncultured Collinsella sp. | reverse complement strand
GTGCCTTCGCTCTCCGATGTGTCGGGACTCGCCGTTCGTTCCCACCAACAGGTGTCCTTGCCCTTCCACTGGCGAACCAACGTCTCGTTCGTGGTATACGGACTTACCTTGAGCTCGCGGAAGAGCTGATACTCCTTGCCCTCGCCGTTATAGATGTCGGCCAGGTAGTGAAAGTCCTCGACAAATGACTCGGGCGGTTGCACTCCGCACAGCTCGACCATGGCGGGCAGCCAAAGGGTTGCGGGCAACTCGCTCAGACACGATGCGCTTCTGGCAGCGCCAACGTTATTCGAGATCTTTTTGACAGATTTAATGAGTGCGCGCAACTCGTTGGGCAGCAGCTTAAGGCCGTCGCCGTCGAGCCATTCCCGCAGCTCGCAATCTGCCCAGCCGGCGCTCGGCGGTTCAACCGCAGCGTTGCGCTCGGCAATACCCGCATCGAACATAAACGTCAGTCCGGCCTTGCCCGTACCGTCTAGAAGCTCGTCGTGGCGGATGCCCACAAGCTGCGCGCCGATGTGCAGCCCGTTGGTGAGCCTCACGCGCTTGGTACACGGATAGGGGATATGCCCGTTGTCATCGAGCAGATGGTAGCGCTTGGCAATCTCGCGTGCCTCGCTACGGGTCTCGGCGACCTTAATCTTGAGCGAAATCTCCTGCAGCTGATCCCAGGTGTAGTCGTCAAGTGAATCGCGGATGCCGTCCAGGTAGTCGGGGATGCCAAAGCCATGGGTTGCCGCCCCGATAACGCCAAGCCCCGCAACGGCTGCGACAACGCCACCGATAATAAAGCGGCGGCGGGTCATGGCATCGTGCCGGGCCTGCTCCAGGATCTCTCGCGCGCGTTCGCCGGCGACGTCGACCTTAAGGTGCGTGCCAGAATCGATATCAATCGCGGCCTCGTCTCCTGCGCCTTCGCGGCCCTCGGATTCGGCATCGGTGAGGTATGCCGAGAGCACCTCGAGCATCTGCTGCTCGGTGGGACGATCGCACTGCTCGACTGAGATGCCTTTCATGATGATCTGGACGAGCGCTTCGTCGTCATTGCATCGCGGCTCGAGCGGTGCCGGCTTGGTCTTGGTCTTTATGAGGTAGAACGAGCCGGTTGCCGCGGCGCCCGTCGACTCCACATCGAACGGCTTGCGACCGCTGTAGAGCTGGTACAGAATGCTCGAAAGCGCGTAGACATCGATGGCGGGCGAGCGGCGAAGGGCCGCGATGCCTTCGATATCCTGCGTGAGCATCTCGGGCGCGGCGTATGCGGGCGTGGCAAAGCGCCAGATGTCGGCGCGCCGGGTGATCGTGTCATCGCCGAGGGCCATGGTCGCGGAGCCCATGTCGATGAGGCAGGGGTCAAAGGAGCAATCGGCGATCTGCTGCTCGAGCGTTCGGCTGGTGGTACGGAACACGATGGACGACCGGATTCCCGAGTCCCTGGGTCATCAGGAGTGCGCGAAGCACGGCGTTTCCAACGGCGGCCACCATCTGGGTGGTTAGCCCACCCGAGGCATGGTGCGGAAGCAGGGGCAGCGCCTGCTTGAGCGAGGTGCCCTCGACCCACTCCATGAGGATGAGCGGGTCGTCCTCGCACGATCCATAGCCATAGACGCGCGGAAATCCGCGCAGGTGCGAGACGGTACACAGATGACGGTACTCCTCGAACAGCGCGGCGGTGTTAGCTAGGTGCGCAGCCGCTTGCTCGGCGGAGCGACCGCGCGTCTGGTGGGAAAGGATGGCGTTGTCCTTGAGTAGCTTGACGGCAAAGACCTCGCCGCTCGTGTTGGTCGCGCGCAGCACGTGCCCGATATTGCCGCCGTCGCGGTATGCCGTCTGAAGAATAAGCGTCATAAACCGTCGCTTGGCATCATCCTCGGCGCTGGGGTCGACTGCCACGGCGGTATCGAACGTGTCGAGACGGATGAGTTTGTCGCCAGGGGCGGTGTTGGTGGTATCCAAGACGTTCCTTCATTTGGTGGGGCCGCGTGCTCACGCCGAGAACGCGATTATCGATTAAAGCCCATGATAGACGTGTTTGCCGATAAACTGACTCGTATTGCTATTTATAGTGCAGCGTGCAATGTAAATGATATAAGACGAGTGGCACCTGTTTCCCACGTCTCTACGCGCTAGTCCACAATAACGAGAAACGTTGTATAGAGACCCAAATGAAGTCTGTCGCTGTTGGCGATTTCCACGGGGGGATAGACTTTGCCGGGCTCTCGTTGGTCGCGGGGCGGCTCGATTACGGTATCGCCGTCGCCTGCACCCGATTCGAGCACCGTGCCGTTGGTCGATCCAAGGCCCTGGGCGTACCAGTGCTCACCCTCAAGCCAAATGCGAAGATGCTCGCGCGATGCGTCGGCGCCCACATCGGTGATGCTGGGCGAGGTTTTGGGCAAAGAACCAATCACGGTGCCGCGCGGATCGCGTGTGAGGGGATGGATTTGCATGTCGACGCAGTTGTCGGCATGTGTCCTGAGCAGACCGAGGTTGGGGGCAACGGTGCGCGGCTGCTCCAGGCTGCCCATAAAGCCACGTCCGACGGTAGTTTCGGTGGTGCCAAAGTGCCCGCCCGTCTTGCTGTCGCAAAAGCGCTCGACGGTGGCCACGCCTTGAACGGGATCGGCAAGTGCACCCGTTGCCACAAAGAGCATCAAGAAGAGCGTGCTTTTTTCGCGGGGGCTGTGGTCATCGGAGCTGTTGATACGCCCCAAGGCATTGGCGTAGAGGCGGTCGTCAAGGTCATAATCGGCGAGAATCGACATCATGCCTTGAGCCGCCGGGCCGCTGTAATGCTCGGATATTTCCTGATAGGCGCGATCGCCTCCGCCGAGCTTGTTACTAATGGCGGCAGCAAGGTTGAGTGTGGAGACGGTAAGATCATTGTAGATACCTGGCACACACTGATCGGGCTCGCGGTGGACGATGTAGCGAGTGAGGTACGAGCGGTTGGTAGAGCATTTGTCGAGCAGGGTGCTGCCTGCATACGAATTGCCGTTGATGAGCATTCGCGCAATCTCGAGATGCTTGAGACCGCCGAACGATCGGATGTCGTTGTAGAGGACCGAGCACGGTGTTTCCGCCGCCATGGCTGCCTCCCCAGATAACTTTAATGACGTACTGCAAACATGTTAGGAAATGGCTACGCTCAAAGCGTACCGGCTCGAAAAATGTTGCGCAACGCTTTGCATAACTATCGAGACATTATAGGGCATATACGCCAAGCTGCAGGATGGCTGCAAGCGACACATTTTGAGAGGTTGTGCCCTATGGAATGCCCTTATTGCGGTGCATTGTTGCCCGATGACGCTAGTTTTTGCTCTGAGTGTGGATCGCCTCTTGCCGCGCCCTCATCGACTGCGCCCGTTCCTGAAGATCCCTATACTACGCCCCAGACCGTGTCACAGAGCCCCGCCTTTTCTTGGCGCGACGGCGAGGCCGCTACGGCGGCAACGGTGGAGTTGCCTAAGGCGGATGCTGCCTCGAAAGCAGACGAGCAGCCGGTGACGGCACCCGGCGCGTCTGAGCCCGCTGTGCCCGAATCCGATTCGGACGCCACGCGTGCAGTCGATCCCTTGTCAGACTTTGGTACTACGATCGAGGACGTGGAAACTGAGCCTGCCTGCCATGCCGATTTTGGTTCTACGCCGCTCAGTGAGGAAGAGCAGCTCGAGCAGGACCGCGAGAGCCTCAAGACGGCCAAGGCCGAGTACAAGCTAGCACGCAAGCGCCTGGGCAAGTCGTATGCGCCCGCCATCGCCGCCGGCGTTATTGTCGTTGCCGCCTTGTGCGCGGGAACCGGCTGGGCGGGCTATTCATATGGTTTGGCTCATCCGCAAAATACGGAGCAGATTCAAAAGCTCAAGAAGCAGCTTGAATCTTCCAAGGACGAACTCACAAAAACGCAAGACGAGCTCGATCA
>USDE01000178.1 GCA_900553345.1 uncultured Collinsella sp. | reverse complement strand
CAGGACTGTAGAGCAGCAAACTTAACCCCTGTGCCGCCCGGCCCGGGAATCCGCCCCCCGCGCACAGGAGGAGATTCCTTTTGTGTAGGCTTTGCGGAAATGTGCTCATTTTGGGATACGCCCGGCGGCGTGGTCTGTTGACGGCACAGCTAACGGCACGTATCCTATCGAACTGCGTGTTTCGTAGGGGGATGCTGACCCCTCGATTCAAGCCGTTGCACTTTACAGAAAGCTGGAATCATTCGAGAAGGAGTACGCTTTGCCTACTATTAACCAGCTGGTTCGCCAGGGCCGTCGTTCCGTGCCCAAGAAGTCCAAGAACGCTGCTCTGCAGCACAACTCCCAGAAGCGCGGCGTGTGCACCCGCGTCTTCACCACGAGCCCCAAGAAGCCGAACTCGGCTCTTCGTAAGGTTGCCCGTGTTCGCCTTGTCAACGGCATCGAAGTTACTGCTTACATCCCGGGTGAGGGCCACAACCTGCAGGAGCACTCCATCGTGCTCGTCCGCGGCGGTCGTGTCCGTGACCTCCCTGGTGTCCGTTATCACGTCATCCGTGGCGCCTACGACGCTGCTCCGGTCCAGAACCGTATGCAGGCCCGTTCCAAGTACGGTGCTAAGCGCCCCAAGGCTAAATAAGCCAGATAACGTTTTGATACTTTCGCCGTGTGCCGCCTAAGCGCCGCACGGTAGACACTTAAGGAGATTTCACATGCCGCGTCGTGCAGCAGCTAATCGTCGTGAGGTTCAGCCTGACGCCGTTTACAACAACCGCCTGGTGACTCAGCTCATCAACAAGGTCCTTCTTGACGGCAAGAAGGCCACCGCTGAGCGCATCGTTTACACCGCTTTCGAGATCGTTGCCGAGAAGTCCGAGGGTGGCGACGCTCTCGCTACCTTCAAGAAAGCTATGGACAACGTCAAGCCCACGCTCGAGGTTAAGCCCAAGCGTGTCGGTGGCGCTACCTATCAGGTCCCGATGGAGGTCAACTCCCGTCGTTCCACCGCTCTGGGTATCCGCTGGATCGTCAACTTCTCCCGCGCTCGCAAGGAGAAGACCATGGCCGAGCGTCTCGCCAACGAGATCCTCGACGCCTCCAACGGCCTGGGCGCTTCCGTCAAGAAGCGTGAGGACGTCTTCAAGATGGCCGAGGCCAACCGCGCGTTCTCTCACTATCGTTGGTAAGTTAAGGTAAGGAACTAACATGGCTAAGCCTAAGTACAAGCTTTCCGATACCCGTAACATCGGCATCATGGCCCACATCGATGCTGGTAAGACCACCACGACCGAGCGTATTCTTTACTACACCGGTAAGACCCACAAGATCGGTGAGGTCCATGAGGGCGCTGCCACCATGGACTGGATGGTTCAGGAGCAGGAGCGCGGCGTAACCATTACCTCCGCTGCTACCACGTGCTTCTGGAAGAAGGACGGTACCGACTACCGCATCCAGATCATCGACACCCCGGGCCACGTTGACTTCACCGCCGAGGTCGAGCGCTGCCTGCGCGTCCTCGATGGCGCTGTCGCCGTCTTCGACGCCGTTGCCGGCGTTCAGCCCCAGTCTGAGACCGTTTGGCGTCAGGCTTCTACCTTCAACGTCCCCCGCATCGCCTTCATCAACAAGTATGACCGCGTGGGCGCTGACTTCTTCAACGCTATCGAGACCATGAAGGATCGTCTCGACGCCAACGCCGTGGCCGCTCAGGTCCCGATGGGCGCCGAGGACAACTTCTGGGGCGTCATCGACCTGGTCACCATGACCGCATGGGACTTCAAGGCCGACGACAAGGGCATGACCTACCCCGAGCCGATGGACGAGATCCCGGCTGAGTTTGCTGACATCGCTGCCACCAAGCGCGAGGAGCTCCTCGACGCTGCTGCCAGTTTTGACGACGAGCTCATGGAGAAGATCCTCATGGAGGAGGACTTCACCGTCGAGGAGCTCAAGGCTGCTCTGCGCAAGGGCGTTCTGGCCAACGAGCTCAACCTCGTCTTCGTGGGCTCCGCCTACAAGAACAAGGGCGTCCAGGAGCTGCTTGACGCTGTCGTTGACTACCTGCCCAGCCCGCTTGACGTCGAGGCCGTCACTGGTACCGATCCGGACACCGGCGAGGAGATCCAGCGTCATCCTTCCTTCGACGAGCCCTTCTCCGGCCTGGTCTTCAAGATCATGACCGACCCGTTCGTCGGTAAGCTCACCTACGTCCGTGTTTACTCCGGCCGCGCCGAGTCCGGCTCCTACGTGGTCAACGCTTCCAACGGTCAGCGCGAGCGCCTCGGCCGCATCCTCGAGATGAACGCCGCCGAGCGTATTGACCGTGACGACGCTGCCGCCGGCGACATCGTCGCTTGCGTCGGCTTCAAGAACTCCACCACCGGTGACACCCTGTGCGAAGAGGGCAAGGAGATTGTTCTCGAGAAGATCGAGTTCGCTAAGCCCGTTATCGACGTTGCCATCGAGCCCAAGACCAAGGCCGAGCAGGACAAGATGTCCCTGGCTCTGACCAAGCTCGCCGAGGAGGACCCGACCTTCCAGGTGTCCACCAACCACGAGACCGGCCAGACCATCATCGCCGGCATGGGCGAGCTGCACCTCGAGATCATCGTTGACCGTCTGCTCCGTGAGTTCAAGGTTGACGCTAACGTTGGTAAGCCCCAGGTCGCCTACCGCGAGACCGCTGGTCACGACGTCGAGAAGGCTGAGGGCAAGTTCGTCCGTCAGTCCGGCGGTCGCGGTCAGTACGGCCACGCCGTCATCAAGCTCGAGAAGATGGAGGAGGGCTTCGGCTACGAGTTCGTCAACGCTATCGTCGGCGGCGTCGTGCCCAAGGAGTACATCCCGTCCATCGACAAGGGCATCCAGGAGGCCCTGAACACCGGTGTTATCGCCGGCTTCCCGGTCCTCGACGTCAAGGTCACCCTGTTCGACGGTTCTTACCACGAGGTCGACTCCTCCGAGGCCGCCTTCAAGATCGCCGGTTCCATGGCTATCAAGGACGCCCTCAAGAAGTCCGATCCGCAGCTGCTCGAGCCGATCATGGCTGTCGAGGTCGAGACCCCCGAGCAGTACATGGGCGACGTTATGGGCAACCTCTCCGGTCGCCGCGGCAAGATCGAGGGCATGGAGGATCGCAAGAACAGCAAGCTCATCCGTGCCAAGGTGCCGCTGGGCGAGATGTTCGGTTACGCTACCGACCTTCGCTCCCAGACCCAGGGCCGTGCATCCTACACGATGCAGTTCGACTCTTATGAGCCCGCGCCCAAGTCCATTGTGGACGAGGTCATGAGCAAGAACGCCTAAGTTCGAGCTCCCTGTTACGTAATCCGCGAGAGCATCTCTCGCACTCTTTGGAGGTTTAAGTTGGCTACCCAGAAGATCCGCATTCGCCTCAAGGGCTATGATCACGAGGTCGTCGATCAGTCCGCGAAGCTCATCGTCGAGACCGCTCAGAAGACCGGCGCTCGCGTTTCCGGTCCTGTCCCCCTGCCCACCGAGCGCAACCTGTACACGGTTATCCGCTCGCCGCACGTGAACAAGGACTCCCGTGAGCAGTTCGAGATGCGCACCCACAAGCGCCTCATCGACATCCTCGACCCCACCTCGGGCACCGTTGATTCGCTCATGCGTCTCGACCTCCCCGCTGGCGTCGACATCGACATCAAGCTCTAAGCGATATCGCTCATAGCTTAAAGGGCCCCGCTGCCGTTACGGTAGCGGGGCCCTTTTGTTTTGAGTTTAGATTTTGGGATAGCGAATTCGTCTGCCGAGCCGGCGGCTGCGGCGCCCTATTCGCTCAGGGGGCGCAAGGATGCTTCTTCGAAGTGGAAGACGCACAAGCCGCTCTCGGTCTCAATGCATGCGCGGCCGCAATCGTCGACCGTTCTAAATATGCCTCGTGCCAGCTCGTCTCCAGCGGGGGAGCGGGCGATAACGTGCTT
>USDE01000177.1 GCA_900553345.1 uncultured Collinsella sp. | reverse complement strand
CACCGACCACGCCGGTATCGCCACGCAGACCAAGGTCGACAAGAAGCTCAAGAGCGAGGGCATCAGCCGCCTGGAGATCGGCCGCGACAAGTTTGTCGACGCCTGCTGGGATTGGACCCACGAGTACGGCGGCATCATCGTCGAGCAGATCAAGCGTATGGGCTGCTCCGTCGACTTCGATAACGAGCGCTTCACCATGGACGAGGACTACGCCCAGGCCGTGCGCAAGGTGTTCTGCGATTGGTACCACGACGGCCTGATCTATCGCGGCAAGCGCATCGTCAACTGGTGCCCCAACTGCACCACCGCCATCTCGGACGACGAGGCCGAGTACAAGGACGAGAAGGGCCACCTGTGGCACCTGCGCTACCCGCTGACCGAGCCGGTCAACGGCCAGGACTACATCGTCGTCGCCACCACGCGCCCCGAGACCATGCTCGGCGACACGGGCGTGGCTGTCTCCCCGAAAGACCCCGAGAAGGCCGCCTTTGTGGGTAAGACCGTCAAGCTCCCCATCGTCGATCGCGAGATCCCCATCTTTGAAGATTGGCACGTCGACGCCAACTTCGGTTCCGGCTTCGTTAAGGTCACCCCGGCCCACGACCCCAACGATTACGCCATGGGCCAGGCCCACGACCTGCCGCAGATCAACATCTTCGACGAGCACGCGGTGGTCGTCGAGGGCTACGGTGAGTTCACCGGCATGAACCGCGACGAGTGCCGCGAGGCCGTCATCAAGTGGTTTGAGGAGCACGACCTGCTCGATCACGTCGAAGAACTCGATCACTCCGTTATGCATTGCTACCGTTGCGACGCTGCGCTGGAGCCGTGGCTGTCCGAGCAGTGGTTCGTCGCCGTCGATAAGCTCAAGGGGCCGGCGCTCGACGCCGTCAACTCCGGCAAGGTTACCTTCCACCCCGCGCGCTGGACGCAGACCTACACCACCTGGATGGAGAACCTCAAGGATTGGTGCATCTCGCGCCAGCTGTGGTGGGGCCACCGCATCCCCGTGTTCTACTGCGAGGACTGCGGCTGGGAGGACGCTCTTACCGAGGACACCGACGTGTGCCCCAAGTGCGGCGGCCATCACGTGCATCAGGACGAGAACGTGCTGGATACCTGGTTCAGCTCGCAGCTGTGGACCTTCGCCACGCAGGGCTGGCCACAAAAGCCGGAGCTGCTCGAGGGGCATCACCCCACGACGGCGCTCGTCACCGCGCGCGACATTATCGCGCTGTGGGTCGCCCGCATGGTCATGAGCTCGCTGTACTTCCTGGACGAGGTGCCGTTTAAGGACGTCGTCATCTACCCGACGATCCTGGCCAAGGACGGCAGCCGCATGTCCAAGTCCAAGGGCAACGGCGTTGACCCCATGGACCTCATCGGTATGTACGGCGCCGACGCCATGCGCTATAACCTGCTCACGCTGTGCACCAACAACCAGGACGTTAAGTTTGACGCGAACATCGACAAGAAGACCAAGAAGCTTATCGACAGCCCGCGCACCGAGCAGGCCAAGAGCTTTGTCACCAAGATCTGGAACGCCAGCCGCTTCCTGCTCATGAACATGGAGGGCTACACGCCCGGCGAGCCCGTCGTGGAGACGCCGGCCGATGCCTGGATGTTCAGCCGCCTGGCCAAGGCCGTCAAGATGGTCACCGAGGGTATCGAGAACTACACCTTTGGCGACATGGCCCGTGGCGTGCAGCAGTTCTTCTGGAACGAGGTCTGCGACTGGTACGTTGAGGTCACCAAGGCCCGCCTGAAGGGCGAGGGCCGTCTGCAGGCGCAGCGTAACCTGATCTTTGTGCTCGATACCTCCATTCGCCTGATGCATCCGCTTATGCCGTTCGTTACCGAGGAGATCTGGGACAACATGCCGGCGAGCGTGCTCGATCTGGATGCCGAGGGCAACGTGGACCGCGCCGAGGCACTCATGATCGCCAAGTGGCCCGAGCCCGCCGACTACGCCAAGTATGTTGACGAGGACGCCGAGCGCGCGTTTGAGCTGTGCCGCGCCGTCGTGTCTGCCGCCCGCGCTACCCGTTCGCGTTATCGCTTGAGCCCCAAGGCCGAGCTCGACGTGGTCGTGCGTGCCGGTGCCGAGGACATTGAGAAGCTCGAGAGCCTGCGTTCGACCATCGAGCCGCTGGCGAACACCGCCTCGCTGGTCATGGGCACCGATGTTGAGAAGCCGGCTGCGAGCATCGCCGTGGTCGACAGCGGTGTCGAGGTCTTTGTGGTGCTCGAGGGCAAGGTTGACCTTTCGGCCGAGAAGGCACGCCTGGAGAAGGAGATTGCCGCGGCTCAGAAGGAGCTCGCCGGCTGCGAGAAGACGCTGGCCAATGAGGGCTTTGTGGCCAAGGCCGCGCCTGCCGTGGTGCAGAAGAAGAGGGACCGTGCAGCTGAGCTCAAGGAGATCCTGGCGGCGCTGACTGCTCAGGTTGCTGACTTCTCGTAGATCTTACTGAGGGGCGCGTCCCGACGCTTTGCTCTCCGCTGCGGACAGTCCTGCGCAAGACGGACAGCACATTAAGTGCTGTCCTTTGCGTGCGGAACTTGCGGCGAGCAAAGCATCGGGCCGCTCCTAGTTCGTTTACGTTGTTGTTTGCAACTGGTGGGTTAGGGCCACTGGGCTGTGGCCTTGAGGTCGCTGCAAAGCGGTGTTTGGCTGATATTTTGAATGGGAGGGGCTCGTTGTTGCTTACGGGCCTCTTTTTATGTTGAGGGGACTTTGGCTATGGCAAAGCGTTCTGGGTTGTATTCGGTGCCGTTTGAGGTTCCGGAGCTTTCTTTTGATGAGGCTGTTGCACTTGCGGCCGATACGGGCAAGATTGCGCGTTATTCCACGCCGCTGCTCGAGACCGTCGTCGAGATGCTCGATGAGCTTGGTCGTCCTGACGAGTTCTACGATTGCGTCCAGATAGCGGGTACCAATGGAAAGACCTCGACGACGCGATTCTCGGCTGCCATTCTTCGTGGTGAGGGCCTTAAGACGGCGCTCTTTACGTCGCCTCATCTGGTGCGCTATCCCGAGCGTATGGAGATTGACGGAAAGGTCGTCTCAGACGAGGTCTTTGCCCATGGTGTCTCTGCGGCGTATGAGGCAGGTCGTCGTCTCAACGCACGTCGTGAGGCGGCGGGCGAGGAGCTCCGTTCTATTACGCCCTTCGATCTTTTGTCCGTGGCCGGTTTGACTATGTTTGCCGAGGCTTGCGTGGACGTGGCCGTGCTTGAGGTTGGCATGGGCGGACGATGGGATGCTACGAGTGCGACCGATCCCGTGGCCGTCGCCATTACGGGCATTGGGCTTGATCATACGAAGGTCCTTGGCGATACCCTCGAGGCCATTGCAGGGGAGAAGGCTGCGGTTATTAAGCCTGGGCGCTTGGTTGTTTTGGGTGAGGGCACGCATGAGGCGAGTGTTCAGCGCGTGATGGATGCCCGTTGTCGTGAGTGTGATGTGGTGCCGCTGGTGGTCAGCCACGCCACGACCAAGGTGCCGGAGCACGTGGGCGACACGGTTGAGTTTAGCTGCACCACGCCGCGTGCGATCTATACATCGAGCATGGTCAAGCCGGCCTATCAGCCGCAGAATGCCGCGTGTGCGATTATGCTGTGCGAGGGCTATTTGGGTCGCGAGCTCGACCACGATGCACTCGACGCTTCGCTTATGGGCTGCCCCACGCCGGGTCGCTTTGATGTGCTGGGAACCAATCCGCTCAAGTTGATCGACGCCTGCCATAACCCCCAGAGCTGCGAGAACTTTGTGAGCGCGTTGGACGAGATCGATCCGTGCGTAGAAAAACGCCCCACGCTGCTGTGCGCCGCATTGGCTGATAAGGACGTGGCGGGCATCGTCGACGTGCTGATTCCAGCCTTCCCGCGCGTGGTTGTGACGCAGACCGATTCCGACCGCGCCCTGCCGGCGGAGGAGCTCGCTGCTCTGGTGGACGCCGATAAGCTC
>USDE01000176.1 GCA_900553345.1 uncultured Collinsella sp. | reverse complement strand
CTTTGAATGACAAGTTGTCGCTCTGGTGCCCGCGCAGCGTCGGCTGGTCCGCCGTTCGGCAGAACGGCGGAACCGCCTAACCGCCCAGGTAGGCTTTACGCACGTTATCGTCGTGCAGCAGTTCTTGGCCGGTGCCGGTCATGGTGATCTTGCCGGTCTCGAGCACGTAGCCGCGTGTGGCGATGGAAAGAGCCATCTGTGCGTTTTGCTCGACCAGGAGCACCGTGGTGCCGGCCTTGTGCAGGTCCTCGACAATTTGGAAGATCTGCTCAATCAGAATCGGCGCCAGACCCATGGAGGGCTCATCGAGCATGAGCAGCTTAGGGTTGCTCATAAGGGCGCGGCCCATAACGAGCATCTGCTGCTCGCCGCCCGAAAGGGTGCCGGCGACCTGGCGACGACGCTCCTTCAGGCGCGGGAACTGCTCGTAGACGCGCTCGAGACCCGGAGCCACCGTTGACTTGGGCTGCGTGTAGGCGCCCATCTCCAGGTTCTCCTCGACCGTCATCTGCAAGAAGGCGCGACGGCCCTCGGGGACCTGAGCCAAGCCCTTGCCCACCAGCTTGTCGGCAGGCGTATGGGTAATGTCCTCGCCCATAAACTTGATGGAGCCGGTCTTGGAACGCAGCAGGCCCGAGACGGTTTTAAGCGTCGTGGACTTGCCGGCACCGTTCGCACCGATCAGAGCCACGATCTCGCCCTCGTTGACGTTAAAGGAGATGTCCTTGATGGCGTGGATGGCGCCGTACCAGACGTTGATGTTGTAGACGGAAAGCATCGGCTCTGCCATTTAGTTCTCCCCCTTATCCTGCTTGCCCAGATACGCCTCGATAACAGCGTCGTTGTTCTGGATTTCCTCGGCCGTGCCTTTGGCGATGACCTTACCAAAGTTGAGCACGCAGATACCCTCGCAAATATTCATGACGAGCGACATGTCGTGCTCGATAAGCATGATGGCGATACCAAAGGTGTCGCGAATCTTAACGATGCTCTCCATGAGTTCCGCGGTCTCGGACGGATTCATGCCGGCGGCAGGCTCGTCAAGCAGCAGTAGTTTGGGGTTGGTGGCAAGCGCGCGGACGATTTCCAGACGACGCTGGGCGCCGTAAGGCAGCGATCCGGCCTGCTCATTTGCCAGGTGCTCCATGTCAAAAATGGACAGCAGCTCCATGGCGCGCTCGTGGGCGGCCTTCTCGTGCTTCCAATACGTCGGCAGGCGCAGAACGCCCTCAAAGCCGGAGTAGCGCTCCTGGTTGTGCAGGCCGACCTTAACGTTGTCCTCCACCGTCATGGTGTTGAACAGGCGAATGTTCTGGAACGTACGGGCAATACCCATGCGGTTGACCTGGTAGACCGACTTGCCCGAGGTGTCCTCACCGTCGAGCAGGATGGTGCCGTGCGTGGGCTGGTACACCTTGGTGAGCAGGTTGAAGACCGTGGTCTTGCCGGCGCCGTTGGGGCCGATGAGACCGGCGATCTCAGTCTTGCCGATGGTCAGGCTAAAGTCGTCTACTGCCTTAAGGCCGCCAAACTCAATGCCCAAGTGGATGCACTCGAGCGCCGGGCGCTGACCCAGGTCGCGGTCGGGAACGATAGCGCCAGAAGGATACGGGACCATCTTGCCCTTGTTGAACTCAAACTTACTGGGCATCGGCTGCCACCTCCTTCTTGGAAGCAAAGCGGTCCTTAATGCGTGCGAAGAATGCCTTGAGCTGTGGGTTGTTAGTAAAGACCATGACCAGGATCAACACGATGGCGTAGATGAGCATGCGGTAGTCCGAGAACTGACGGAGCAACTCGGGGAGCACCGTGAGCAGCGCCGCGGCGATAACGGAACCGCGCATGTTGCCCAGGCCGCCCAGAACCACGAACACCAGAATGAGGATCGACGTGTTGAAGTCGAACTTAGTAGCGGAAAGCTGCGAGAAGTTACCGCCGAACAAAGCTCCGGCAGCACCGGCGAGGGCGGCGGAAACCACGAAGGCGATCATGCGGTACTGGGTGACGGAGATGCCCACGGACTCGGCAGCGATCTTGTTATCGCGCACGGCAATAATGGCACGACCGGTACGGCTGCGAACCAGGTTGAGTACAATCACGAGCGCGACCATAACCAAGATGGCGCCGGCAAGGAAGGTCGAATAGGTCGACACGCCCGATGCTCCCTGCGCGCCCTTGATGATGGCGGTGCCGTCCTCGAGCAGGTGCAGGTCGTTGATCGTAGAGTTACCCGTGATGTTAAAGATCACATGCAGGCCGCGGGAGTCGACGCCCACGATAAGCTGATGATCAGACGCATCGGATCGGACGGAACGGCGCTCTCCAGCGCGACGGCAGTGACGATGCCCGTATAGGCGCCGACGCTCATAAAGCCTGCGTGGCCCAGCGACAAGTCGCCCGCGATACCAACGACGAGGTTAAGGGAGATGGCCATAACAATGTAGGCCGTAATGGGGACCAGCTGGCCGGCAATCATGCGCGGGATCATGTGGTTGGACTGCATAAAGAACACGATGGCGAACGCCACAAGGCACATGGCGTACGTAACAAAGTCGTGACGCGTCTGCTTGTCTTTAAGAAACTTCATAACGCTCACCTACACCTTCTCGGGGACGTACTTGCCCAAGAGGCCGGCAGGCTTGACGAGCAGGACGATGATCAGAACACCAAAGACGATGGAGTTGGCAAGGCTCGTGGAAATGTAAGCCTGCGCCATCGCTTCGATGATGCCGATGAGAATGCCGCCGACAAAAGCGCCGGGGATGGAGCCGATGCCACCGAAGACAGCGGCGTCGAAGGCCTTGATGCCAGGCATAGCACCCGTCGTGGGCTGCAGCACCGGCGAGTAGGAGCACAGCAGCACGCCGGCGATGGCGGCAAGGGCAGAGCCGATGGCAAACGTCATCGAAATGGTGCGGTTGACGTTGATGCCCATGAGCTGAGCGGCAGCCTTGTCCTCGGACACGGCGCGCATGGCCTTGCCCATCTTGGTCTTACCTGTAAAGAACATCAGGCCGGCCATGATAACCAGGCAGGCGACGATGGTGACGAGCGAGACGGCGCTTACGTTGAACTTGGCCAAGAACTCCGGCACCTGGAAGGTGACGAGCGAAGTGAAGTTCTTGGGCGTGGCGCCCCACAGAAGCTGCGCGGCGTTCTGCAGGAAGTAGGACACGCCGATAGCCGTAATCAGAACGGCCAGCGGGCCTGCTTGGCGCAGCGGCTTATAGGCCAGGCCCTCAATGAGAACACCGAGAACCGTGCAGGCCACGCAAGAGAGAACTACAGATGCCCAGCCCGGGAGGCCGAGATACGACGTGGCGCAGAACGAGACATAGGCACCGACCATGATGACATCGCCGTGAGCGAAGTTGAGCATCTTGGCGATACCGTAGACCATGGTGTAGCCCAACGCGATGATGGCGTAGACGCTGCCCATGGACAGGCCGTTGACCAGGTATTGGATAAAGACCGTCATGTTCCACATCCCCCTTTCGAATAGGTTTCCAGTTAATGTATGAAACAGGGACGTTACATCGTCCCTAGATACCAAGCAAGCAGGGAAGGCCAAAACCTCCCCTGCTTGGGATCAAAACCGCTCTATGTAAGGCGGCCTATTAGGCCTGTACGTACTTGCCGTCAGTGATGACGTACGCCGTGGGCTCCTTCTGGACCTGACCCTTATCGTTCCAGGAGAGCTTGCCAGTCAGGCCGTCAACAGTAATGTTGCGCATAGCCTCGGGAAGCTTCTCGGCAACCTCGGTGGGGTCGGCGTCGACACCCAGGCCGGCCTCCTTGAGAGCCTCGACCACAGCATGCACGCCGTCGTAGGCGTCGGCGGCAAACTGGTCGGGGGTATCGCCGTACTTATCTTTGTAAGCGTTGACGAAGTCGGCGTTCTTCTCGTCGTCGGCGGAGAACGGGGTCATGAGCAGCAGACCCTCGGCAAGAGAGGTATCGAAGCCCTCAACG